>CAYZGW010000012.1:10888-32025 GCA_964478195.1 uncultured Candidatus Saccharibacteria bacterium | reverse complement strand
GATAATAGCTAGCCGTGCTTAGATGGTCAATTCATTGACAGAGAATAGCCTGCTAGACTAAAGCGTTCGACTCACACCTATTCTTAATGATGGGCAGTAGAAGGGATCTAGAACGATTGTGTCGGTAAAGCGAATACAAGGCAGGTGCACAGTAAAATAACGGAGCTACAGCTTAAGTTGCTACAATAAAACTATGGCCAAAGAAAGACTAGCCAGTGGCACGGTACACAATCTACCGGCCGACTTGCGCAAAGCCCTCATCGCCGCTCCAGCTGCGATGGTAGCCTGGCAGAGTTTAACACCCCTAGCGCGCAACGAGTGGATCTGCTGGACCGTAACCGTCAAACAGCAAAAGACCAGAGATGAGCACATTAAACGAGCAGTCGCAGAACTAGAGGAAGGGATGCGACGCCCATGCTGCTGGGTAGGTTGTATCCATAGAGCCGACAAAGCCGTAAGTCCTTCGGTACAGTGGGTACTAAGTAAAAAGACTCCCAAACAATAGTAGGTCAAGGCGCATGGTAAGGCAGTTCCTAAACCCTTAGTCTGATATGCTAGTTTCATGAAGCATCTCGTCATTCCAACCACTAAAGTTTTTATTATCAACGGTTCTAAAATCTTGCTTGGCAGACGAGCTAACACCAACTGGATGGACGGGTATTTATGCCCACCCGGTGGCCATATAGAGGCAGGAGAAACACCGCTACTAGCCGCGATCCGGGAGGTTCATGAAGAACTAGGTGTTATCGTACAAGCTGAAGATCTTGAGTTTGCCTGCGTAGCCGCTCGTAATACAACTGCCGGCGAAACAGTAGCGTATGAGTTTGTTATACGTGACAAAGACTATCAGTTTATAAACACAGAACCCGAAAAATGCAGCGAGCTTGTTTGGATCGAGCTAGACGATTTAGGTGCCGAGATCATCGATCAATTTAAACAAATTATAGAGCAGGCAATCCTTAGAAAGAAAACGTATCTTGAGATAGGGTATTAATCATACTTTGTCCTCCATGTAAGCCGCGTGATCAATCACCATAGGTTGCTACGCCATACCTACAATCAACTATCGGCTTGGTGGCAGTGGCCTCATCTAAAAAACTAGTCTTGTAAAATATGAAACGCATTTGCTCGCTACGCTCACCTATGCTATAAAAGAGCACTGTGCTTACTACCGACCAGTAACCAGAGACCCTATTATGACTGAAGCGATAACCCCCTACACCCGTCAGCAACTAGAAGCATTGCGCGCCAAACCCCCAGAAAACGGCTACCAAACTGCCACGCGGGAGCGTCTAGTACTATCACGCCTCCAGTTAGGTCGTATGGCGCTTCGCAGGAACATACGTATTCCGTACGGGCCATGGTTTATCAATGATCACCCAAATCGTGATGGCGTTGATCCTAACAAACTAGACGCAATTATTACCGCCCACACCCCTGCAAAGCCCGATCAAACCGAGCGCTGGCGGCAAGAAGGCTACCTTATAGATGAGGCGCGGGGTCTGCCGCTGCACCCGCGATTCAAGCAGCTCATAAGAACTGTTGGTATGTACGCTGGCCCAGGTTTTAATTACCGCTATGGCCCGCAGCGAGCTACAAACCTGGGTTTGCGAGCAGTAGAAGGCGACCAGGTATACTATCTGCTGATTAAGACGTTCACTAGAAATACCTGGAGCCTACCCGGCGGCTATCAAGATCCGGGCGAAACACTTGTCGAAGGCGCTTTCCGTGAAGCAAAAGAAGAAAGTGGCATTATTCTTCCGGCCAGCTTCCAACAAGGGCTTACGGTTGTTTCAACCTCTCTACCGCCAAGCGGGGCTTACCGAGACACCATGCATAGTTGGATGGAGCAACATTTCCATTTTGCACAAACCCAAGCCACCATGGATCGGCAAGCGTTTGGCGCGTTAACGCCAGAAGACACAGCCGAGATTCAGGCAATTAGATGGTGCACCCTAGAAGAGATTGAGAGCGGCACCATACACGGCTTTGAAGATATACCCGATCTGCCTGTGATGAGCTCTCATAGGAACCGGATTGTTCAAAACGAGCTGAGTCTGGCAGCCTAAGCACGCCGCCTCTAACCTTGAAGAATAAGACGATTGTGCTCTATAGTACTATCTACGGCCTGGCTATAACCTTGCTCGTATACCGATCGTACCCGCTCATAAGGATAGCCCGCCCCCAGTAGTTCCGGCGTACTATTGTCTACAGCATAGCGTAAAGTTGTACGTGCAAATATACCGACATCCGGCCCGCTATCGCCAATGCCAGCTGACTCACTAACGTCTATTTCTTTGTGCTCTTGATAGGTACGCACGCCAATTTCTTTATTGGCTAGGGCAATTTGCGCGTAGTGCCGCTCCCGAGACGCGCGGTAGGGGGCAATTTCAACAAACAAGCCATGCAATCCAAGCTCCGCAAGCTGGTACTCAATTATCTCCCGGTTATCCGGATGCGCATCAAGCGTAAAGCAAACAACCGGCGATTCCTCGGCTGGCTGATCTTTTAGAAGGTCCTCCCGACTTGGCGTCATCGGTTGAGCATTGTAGCCAATGTAATGGACCGTCTCCATCATGACTATTCGGCTTACGATTGCCGCGGTATTATCCCTAGGCAGCCATATTCGGCGTTCCCGCACTTCCGCACCATCTACATAGAAAGTTGTGCCACCTCCCAAGATAGAGTCTTGATAACCCGTCTGGCGCCACACCTCGTCCATTCTTGAAGCGTTGCGAGCAGTGACATTTACCGACTTGATCCCGTGCTCTTTTAACTTTTTCTCTGCAGCCACATCACCTGGATGGATCCTATCGCCTTCCGGAATACGCGTTCCATCCAAATCAGCAAAAAGGGCTGTGATCAACCCAGGCCGAGATTCTACCATAGCGCCTCCTTATTATTAGGTAGCCCTGTACTACTGGGCCTGTTTGCTTAGGAAAAGCTTAGTATGATAGATACAGAAAATCATTACAAGGCTGCATGCCATGATATAAAGCTGAAAAACAGAAGTTGCCCGCAAGGGATAAGCGATTAACGTAAGGGCGGCCCCAATCAGCGACAATGCATAGAACCAAGGACTTTCAGTATCGGGGTGCATCCAGGTTTTGACGAAAGCCGGTAGATACGCAGTGCAATCAGCAATAATAGCAAACCACATGCCAATCAGCGCATCGCCGCTTAGCCGCCAAGCAAGTAGACCTAGTAATGATGTGCCAAAACAAGTCCAGTCAAATAGTCGCTTACCGCCACCCACACCCCGCCACAAGCTTAACGCAAAGATTAGCACACCATGACCAGCGCTAATCCCCGCTAAAAGTAATGTGCCCACATTAGCTCGCGCTGCAAGCGCGCTTGAAAAAATTACTAATAAAGCAGCCATGACCGCTAGTCGCGTCAGACGATGTGGGCGAGTTTTGCCACTGATAATACTTGTGGCGTAAGTTATTGGTGCAATCAGTAAAATACCAGCACTAAAGACTAGCAATAGAGTTTTCACAGCTTCTCCTTCAAGATACCGCTGGCATTGTAGACTGCTGATAACACAATGTATACTTGTCGTCGGACATGTCCGACACATTAGGACAGAAAGCATAGCATGCAAGAACAGTCACTTATTGAACAACTGGAAGCATTCGGCCTTAGTACTACCGAAGCAGAGATTTATTTATATCTTATTGGCAGGCAACCCAAGACAGTGCTTGAAATCGCACGCGATCTGAACCTACCACGCACCTCAGTCTACGACAACACAGTGAAGTTAGCAGAAAAGGGCCTAATACAACGGATTGCCACATTTAAAGGCCAGCGAATTAAAGCCTATCCACTTAGTATCTTGCAGACTTCGTTCGACAAACAAAGAGCCCACCTAACAGAGCTCCAGGACAAGTTGGCTACGCTCGATGCTAGTTTAACGCAAAGCTTTGCAGTTGCCGCTAGCACCGAGGTCCGTTACTTTTACGGTGCACAGGGCTTAAAGCAAATGATGTGGAATGCATTGAAAGCAGAGGAGCACATTGGTTACTCGCAATTTGGCAGAGTTGCCGTAGTAGGCGAAACCTTTGTCCAAAAACACTTTGAGGAGATCCTGAAACGAGACATCTCTGACCGAGTCATTACTAATCCAGAAATGGTCAAGCAGCATGTTACTGACGGCACCGAGCGCATCGATATTCACGATGCGCGCAGAAATTATCAAAACATTCGCGTTATCGAGCGCGACAAGCTTTATATCTCTGGCGACATCACAATTTATAATAATGTGTTCGCAGCAGCATATTGGAAACAGGGTGAAGTCGTTGGTGTAGAAATTGAAAATGCTGAACTCGCCAAAACGCAGCGTAGTATGTTTGAGTTACTATGGGCGATAGCCTCTCCAGCAATGGGTTATTCGCCCAAGACAACCTAACCAACCATTGATCCGCTACGCCTACGGGCTGGGAGTACTTCTGTTAACGTTTTTTGCTATAATGCCGACTATGCGGTTCGGAAAACTAGACTTTATGCCAGTAGAGCACAACTTCGCACTTGTTGCCGAGCCGGTAAAGACCACGCTGCAAACACTAGGCTTGCAAAACGTATACGTTGCAGAGATTGACGCAGCCCTTGCAGATACCACTAGCTTCTGCGAACAATACGGCATTGAGCTAGACGTCTCCGCGAATTGTGTCATTATAGAGGCCAAAAGGGCGGGCGAAATTTGGCATGCGGCCTGCATGATATTAGCGACCAACAAAGTTGACGTGAACGGCGTCGTGCGTCGTTTTCTAGATGCCAGCAAAACCTCATTTGCATCCATGGACAGTGCAACCTCACTTACACGCATGATGTATGGCGGCATCACCCCCATTGGATTACCTGCCAACTGGCCCATCTTGGTTGATGCAAGGGTAGCCGATGAAGATATGGTGATAATCGGCAGCGGACTGCGAACATCCAAGATCTTGGTACCCGGACTGCTTCTTGCATCTTTGCCCAGCGCTACCGTTCTAGATATCGCAAAATAGAACACGCGTCAGCAGATATCTAAGATACCACTGCTATACTTTAGCTATATGAAGTCAGACACACCTAGAAAGCAAGCTGGTGACCCGCAGCTAAACAGATCCTTTTCATACATGCCCAGTTTTGCGTTTGCACGCACTCCCGAGGAAAGGCGAGACATATTCAGGTCGTGGGCACGGGAAGATCGAGCATTCTTCGCGGCAGGCGCCTGCCATATTTTAGCCAGCTTGTTTACCGACTTACACCAGCACGAAGGCTATCAGATGATCTATATTCGACCAAGTGATGGCTTTACAGGTAATCATGTATACGCCTCAAACGGCACATGGGCCTTCGACCATAACGGATGGATGAAGGAGTCGACGTTACTGACATTAACCCAGCAAGCCTATACGCAAAAATACCCCGGCTGGAGCTACGAGCGAATTCCTATAGAATTTTCTATGACAGCCCTCGAGGATTTCTGTAAGGCCAACATGCACCGTTTACCGTGGCAGTTTGCTTATTTACCATGGGAGCGAGCATACCATTACATCAACCAGTTCCCGGCTATGCCGCCCATAGAAGCCTGAAAAACTAGGTCTTGATATAATTCTTCAGCTTTTACTACGAAGCCTTATCCCACTCTAGAAAAACCAGGTTATATCTGGTACAATTGCCTGGTATTTAGGTTTTGTATGCCGCCTTAGCTCAGTGGTAGAGCACTTCCATGGTAAGGAAGGGGTCTCGAGTTCAAGTCTCGAAGGTGGCTCCAAGTTGTTTTTAGGCTCTTAGTAATACGCTAGGGGCTTTTTATTTTGCGGTTTTTTGCACAAAAAGCCTTGACAGCGAAACATAAGCGGTTTAAATTATTCAGTAGAGTATAGATCCAAAAGAAATATACTTAAAATTCTATTTCTTTTCTTGCAAGAAGGAAAATAAAAAGACCGGAATGATCACCCGGTTTTTTTATTTGCCCAGAATAATCTTCGATTACCATTCTACGGTGTTTACAACCGTACCCTTATCTGTTACACTACTTAGCATTATGGCGAAAAAGAGCGAAAAGCGTAAACTAATCGGACTGGTCAGCGAAGAGTCTGGTGAACGCATTTATTACACAAGCAAGAACACCCAGAACACCCCTGAAAAACTTAGTCTGCGCAAATACAGCCGCAAACTTCGCAAGCACGTACTATTTGTTGAGACCAAGAAAAATCTTGGCCGCAACGAAGTCAAGCCGCGCAAACATTAAAGTTTATGCAGCAAATGAAAGCACTGGTTTTGAATCAGTGCTTTTTACTTATGCACACCCAAATAGCTAGCTCGACCAAAACAGGTGCAAAAATATAGTCCGCCTCAAGCCATAGCCTAATCGTTTAGATCAAGCAGAGTATTAATCAGCTCGGCGTGGCTCCACACCAGCGGAGTCACTGAAAGGGGCCCGCCGTCCGAAGGATTAATTTGCTCACTCAGTACGCCACTCGGCAAGCGGTGAGCCAGCGTCCAAGCTACCAATCTTTCAGCATCAGGATTACGTGCCAACTGTTGGTAATATTGCGCTACCCAAAGCGTCGTAACAAACCAAGGATTCCCTAGGTAGGCCGGCTTGCTCGCAAAATAATTATCCCATTGATACCTCGGCACCCCACCGGATGGCGATTTATCAAGTAAGTCGCTTTCAATCGCCTTAAAGGTGCTGCGAATTGCCTTGCTACCAAAGGCTTCGGTTGCAAACATTAACGGACCATATGCACTGGAAACGTCTAGCGTATTATCAAGCTGCAAGGAGCCGTCATCTTTTAGCAAGTAGCCTTTGCGCAAGATTCCTCGTTCTTCATCAAACAAGACATGGCAGTTGGCGGCAATTTCGCCAGCCGCATCGCGCCAGCGCACCGCATCGTCCGGAAATTCAAATATATCTGCCAGCTTAGCAGCGGCTAACAGAGCACGATGAACAATCGCGGTCGTATAGGTGCTAGTAGTAAATTTTTCCTCCCATAGATCGTAACTGGCATGGGGGAGCAGCGTAGCTTCATCACGAAATTCCGTCATAAAGTTGGCGGCCGGCTTGACGAAGGTTTGGTACATGCTTTCTACAAACTCTTCATCGCCGCTGGCTTCGGCATATTCGCCCAGCATATACAGCACGATGGCCGTTTCATCTTCCTGTATAGCAAGCTCGCTATGCTTGCCGTGCATCAGCGGATGCCAGGTGCTACCTATGGCGCGGTCTGGCTGATATTTGTGCATCAAGTAGCCATCCGGATGAATGATATCTCGGCAAAAACTAAAGAAGCGACGTGGCTCATCCGTGTACCCTAAACGTATCAGTGGCCACATAGCGTAAGCGCCGTCCCGTGGCCATACATAGCTGTAATAGTCTCGGCCGAAGTTATAAATGGATGAGTCGCAACTGGCGATAATGCCGCCACGCTTATCAGTATGTGCTTTGATAATCATCAGCGACTTACGTATCGCTGTTTGGCGCGCTAATTCCATTTTACTAATATGCGGGTTGGCGACTTTAAGCCACGTGCGCCAATGGCTACGCAGTTTATCAATCCGAGCAGATAAGCCAGAGCTCAAAAGTTGTCCATGAATTTTTTCGGCACTATACTGGGCGTCCGCAGCAATAACCCAATAGTTCACGACTTCAGTGGAGCTAGGAGCAACATTAAGCGTGCAGCGCAGAACCGAATCCACACCACCATGCTCTACTGGATTACTAGACAGTTCACCGTCTTCGGCGTCACGCCAGGTGCCTTCTTTGCCCTCGATGCCGTAGTTACCCACAGAAAACTGATCCATTGGCGTACCATCTGCACCTTGGGCGTACATAAGGAGCGTGCAGCGGCCTTTGTAGTCAAGCACGTAATTGCCTTCGGGCACAAACAGAGCAGTATCACCCCGTCCAGCTCGGGAGATCTGGAATACTTGATGAAAAAACAGGCGCACTTCGCGGTTGTCTTGCGTTAAATTGTGTAGAGTTAGTTGCCTACAAAAAGCATTGAATTCATAGTCGACAAAATCGTGGAATTCTAGCTTCAGCTGCAAACGATCCGATTGCAGCTGAACATTGCTTAGTAGCGCGTCGTCTTCAAAATCGACCTGTACGTTCCAGCTACCATCGTCGATCCACGAAAAGACACCATCTGCCCACACGCCAATTTTGTGCGGCAAACTGCGTGCCGTGGTTAAGTTATCAAGTCCTACATACGGATAGTAAAAATCATGGACCAGACCGTTCTCATCCAGCCCCACAGTCAGACTGCCATTGCCGAGCATAACTGGCCGGCCCATTAGAAACGTCCCTCGCGTTTTTGCGGCGTTGTAAACGATAGCCCCACCCCAGACACGAGACTAAACCTGAATACCTTTCTGGCTGAGCCGGAATCTAATGTCGTGGTAAGCATTCATAAAATTCATATAAGCTTCATATGGTGTTTCATAAGGGCTAAAGTAGGCATGAATATCGCCATCATTAAAGTATTTGGTACACATGTAGTAAAAATGGTCGCTGGTAGTTAAACGGCGCCAGTCTTCAATAAGTCCAAGATCGCTGGTAGCCAAAACCTTATCCTCCAGGCCATACAGCGCCTGAATTGAACCAGTCTGCATACTATTGCCAAGCCACGCAGACAAATCACGCTCAGTATCTGCCCAGGTAACCGTGTTCGGCGTATCCACCACATCGACCGGCTCAAAGGCGTCAGCTGCTTCGCTCACGGTCATAAAGGTATGATGTTCGTTCTTAAGCCACTCCTGAGGGAGGTGACTTAGGAAGTCAAAGATACCCGTAGACTCCCATTGGTGCTCGCCAAAGGTTTCATAATCCATAAATAAATCAAAATTAGTAGCGTTCTGGTTAGCACCAAGCCAATGTGCAAATTTATCAGCCGTCAGCGGCCATTCGCTCCAACCGCGGTCGCCAAAACGGAAGGCAATATCATCGCTCAGCTTGTAGTTCTTCATAAGCAAGCGGATGTTTTTAGTATACGCCGGGCGATAGACGTAGTTTGGACTGCGCCAGCCAAGCACTGGGTCCCAACCCTCGGCCAAAACTGCCTTATATCCAGCTTTGTCGGCCCAGTAAGCTACATCATTGTTGTAGCAGAGTTCAGTGTTACGGAAGACTTTTGGCGTTTGGCCAAAGATTTCGCGTACTTTATCGGCGTGCATCTTTACTTGGCGCTCAAATTCAGCGCGGCTATAGAAAAAGGCCAAGCTATGGTGATATGTTTCGGCTACAATTTCCACGCGACCAGTTTTGGTTAACTCCTGGAAGGAGCGCAAGGCATCTGGCGCCCACTTTTCCAGCTGTTCAATAACGGTGCCCGTAATCGAGAGGCTTAGCTTAAACTCGGGATTATCTCGCAGTAGCTGCAGTAACCGACCGTTCGTTGGTAAGTATGACTTCTCGGCAACCTTACGGGCAATGCGCTCGTTGCTGGCATTATCTTCGTACGGAGCATCAAAATAATCGTGGTTAACGCCTGCATCAAATACAGTGTAATGGCGAATTCGAAACGGCTGGTGAACATGCAAATAAAGAACGATAGCTTTTTTGTTCATACGGCAACTCCTGCTAGGTGTTGATTATACACGGCAACCACCTTTTTGCTGGCATTCTCCCATGAAAAATTCTGACACTCGGCCTGAGCATTTATTGTCAGCGTATCCCTTAGCTCATCATTCTGCACTACCGAAGTTATCTGATTCGCCATTTCTTTGATGTCCCAGAAGTCTACTTTGAGGCAATTTTTAAACACCTCACTGACACCAGATTGTCGGCTTACTAGCGAAGGCGTACCATATGCCACCGCTTCTAGAGGCGTTAGCCCAAACGGCTCAGATATAGATGGCATCACAAACAGGTCACTAATTGCAAAGGCATCCCGCCATTGTTTGCCACGCAGGAATCCAGTAAAGAATACATTGGCACCAATTCCAAGATCTGCGGCCAGTTCAATCAGCTCGTAATACTGCTCGCCGCTGCCCACAATAAGAAACAGGGTTTTGGGCGCACGGTATACTACATCCTTTGCTGCGTGCAACAAGTTCGGCAGCCCCTTCTGTATCGTTAGGCGGCCCACATTAGTCACAACTCGGTAGCCTTGTGCCCGCATTGCGCTTAAATACTGATACGTGTTATCGGTGTCGAGCGGCACAATATCGCCAGACTCGATGCTATTATGCACCACCTCTATCTTGGCGGCCGGCACGCCATAATCACGCACAATACAGTTTTTAGTATGTTCGCTCACCGCCATAATACGGTCAGCCATATGCACGGCCATCTCTTCAATTTCGAGCACCAGCGGATTACCGCCGTTTCCGCCAGAACGATCAGACTCAATAGAATGGACGTGAATAACCAGCGGACAGCCGCGCTTTTCTTTGACACGCATCCCGGCACGAGCAGTGAGCCAGTCGTGAGCATGTACAATATCGAATTCGCGACCGTCAATTAATCGCTCGACAGATTTTTCGTACAGCTCTTGCTGATCATAAATAGTAAGCCACTCTTCGCTGCCATCTTCTTTGATGTACTTATAACTATCGTAAGCGATACCAGAGCGGATAACGCTGGCAACGCCTTGTGGCGTGGCCGCAGTTACCGACATAAAATCGATACCGTGATCGGCCTCGTAAGGAAGAATAAACTCTATATCGACATTTTGCTTGGCGAGAGCCTTGCAAAGCTGGAGGCATACTACCCCCAGGCCACCGCTGTTGTGAGGCGGGAGCTCCCACCCAAGCATCAATATCTTCATTACCCTCGTTTTTTAAATTGATGGTTTTATCTACGTTTTAGTATAAGTAAAAAAGGCTACAAGTACAACCAAAATGCTTACGCTTTGCTACCTAAGCGCCATCGGGCCCAGCAGAGCCCTTTGTATACCAAATAAGCCCCGCGTCACTCCGCGACCATTGTTCTAGCACATGCTCTACAATCTCCCAGGAACGAATCACTTCTGCACTGGTCGCGAACAAAGTCTGGTCACCACGTATTGCATCTACAATCACTCGTTCATAAGCTTCGGCTGGACGCTTGTTGAACGAACGAGCGTAGTCAAACTCCATATCAGCGCCGTTAGTGATGTTTTGAATACCGGGCTGCTTTATCTGTAAATGCAACGTAATACCTTCTTTAGGCTGAATACGGAATACCAGCTTATTTTCCTCCTCGACCGCGTCTTCGGGTTGGCGGAAGCAAACGCTAATTTCGGTAAGCTTTTCCTGCAGTGCCTTGCCGCTTTCGAGCGTAATCGGGACACCCGTCCACTGGTCGTTATCAATCCACAGGTTGACTCGCGCAAATGTTTCGATGGTTGAATCGGGATTACCGACTTCGTCGCGGTACCCTTCGTACTGTCCGCGCATAGTCATTTGTGGCACATCATCCGGTGCAACAGGCTTAATCGCTTCGAGCAGTGTCAGTTTTTGTTGGTGAATTTCCTCGCTAGTAAAATTCCGTGGGCGCCCCATGGTCACAATAGCTAGCAGTTGTAGTAGGTGATTTTGAATAAAGTCACGTAGGGCACCGGTCTGCTCATAGAAGTCCGCTCGGCCCTCAATATCAATTTTCTCATGCGCTACCACTCCCACGTGGTCAATGTGCATATTGTTCCAGATACTTTCAAATAAGGGATTCTTAAAGCGGAATGTAAGAATGTTTTGTACTGTCTCTTTGGCCACATAATGATCGATACGATACACTTGTCCTTCAGAAAAATGTTCACCCAGCACCGTAACTAATTCCCGTGCCGAAGCAAGGTCATAGCCGAACGGCTTTTCGATAAGGAGACGGGGGAGTTCTTGACTATTCGCTAGCGGCTCGTTGTGGCCGGTTTCACCAAGTAAGCGAATAATTGGCGTAAAGGCCTGCGAGGGGATCGAGAGATAGTAGAGCCGGCTACCCGTCTCGCCTAACTCTGTTTCAATCTCCTGGACCCGGATCAGTAGCTGCTTGTAGGCATCCTGATTCACTAGATCCATCTGGCGCATTTCGGTTTGCTCCTTTAGCCGCTGCTCAACCTGCGGATCATAGTCGTCGCTACCGACAAACTCAGCCAAACGTTCAAACACCGTATCTTTGTCAACGTCACGCCGACTAACACCCACAAGCCGCATGTTCTCGGGCAGCTCCTGTGCTTTTGCCAATTGGTACAGTGCCGGCAAGAGTTTGCGTTGGGCCAGATCGCCCGTAATACCAAAGATTACTAGCAACAGCGGCCGCTTTAAGCGATCATCGTTCACGCAGCCGGAGTCTCCGTCGGTTCAGTAGCCACACGCTCACGGACACCAGCTTCGGCACCTTCGCCGTTTAGATTATGCCCTCCAAACTTATTGCGCTGTGCGGCAACTACTTTGGTAGCAAAGTTCACATCGCCTGTTTGGCTTGCTACACGTACATCAAACGCCGCCTGAATAGAGGGCAGGGTAATGCCCATGGCTTTAGCTGCCTCCAATGTCCAGCGAGCTTCACCGCTCTCGGCCACATAACCAGAGACACCATCAAGTTCAGGGTTTTCAGCCAATGCATCACGGCTGAGTTCGGTCAGCCAAGAAGTAATCACGCTGTGATGCTGCCAGAGGTCTGCTGCTTTTGCAAGATCAATCCCGGAATAGGGGCCGTCGTGCAGCATACGAAACCCTTCGCCCAGTGACTCCATCATGCCGTATTCAATGGCATTGTGTACCATCTTTACAAAGTGTCCAGCACCACTAGGACCAAAGTGATAATACATGCCGCCCGGCTGCACTAGTGACCGCAGCGCTGGCTCAAGCGCCGCAAATGCCTCGGCGTTATCGCCGCCGCACATCAGCGGAAAACCGTTTTGATAGCCCCAAACGCCACCCGAAACGCCGATATCGAGCAGCTCACAGCCTGCAGCCTTAACTTTTTCGTTCAACATTTTGGTAGCCCTAAAGTCAGAGTTACCGCCATCAATTAAAATCGAGCCTTCCGGCACTAGCGTCAGCCATTCATCAATTTGGGCATCAACAACGGTATCGGGCAGCATAATCCATATCACTACTCGGTCGTCACCAAATTCATGCACTACATCCGATTTTTCATAAGCTTTGATAGCCCCATGCTCTGCAACTTCATCAATCGGTTCGTGGCTGCGGTTATGTGCAATCACGATGTGCTCGCCACTTTCAGCTAATTTACGTGCGATTTGCATGCCCATGCGGCCCAAGCCTTGGATGGCGATTTTCATGTATTACCCCTTACGCTTTTACTAACATCATTATATACATAGACCTCGGGAATATCGTAGAGGATTTTAGCGGGCAATGCGGCTAAAGGCTCGGCATTTTTTTGCAGCCGCGCCAACGCATCCTTTTTACCCTGGCCGTAAGCTAGTACATAGGCAACCTGCACTTTCACTAAGGCCGCCGGCGTGAGCGTCATGCGCTGGTAATCCTCCCACGGATAGCCAACTACAGCCACACCCCGGGCCTCGGTAGCTGGTGAGCCAGGCAAGATACCGGCTGTGTGCGCATCGCCGCCTAAACCAAACTGACCAATAACGACCGCCGCATTAGCGAGTGCAGCTGCAGCAACCTCGCCGTAAAATTCTACGGTCTGTTCAAATGACACACCGTGCATGAGCACATCTACCCAAACTGCGTCCCCTGGGTTAAACCCTGCCTCGCGAAGTTGCTCGGTATTGCTATCTTTGTGGCCCTTCGGTCCATAACGCTCGTCGATTGGCAAAATAGCTAGTCTTGGCAGCTCCTCTTTAACGTGCGAATGCACAATCTGCATTACCTTAGTTTCAGCACTAACATTACTACCACCACTTACTAGCCACAATACCCGTTTACCTGCCTGTAGGCTATCGCAAATCCGCGCTGCGATAGCCTGAACAGCCTTATCCTGGTTTTCCCTCAAGAATTTCATATGGTTTTAGTATAGCATTCTACTCCTTGCAGTTCGGGATAGGTTATTACCTTGAGCAAACTTCGGCACCAAGAAAAGGTTGACATAATTCGACCAATCGGTCTAATATGTGACCATGAAGTCAGAAAGCAGCAGTCAAGCGCCCATACTCACCCGGACTCAGCAAGCCCGGCGTGGTGATATTATTGCCGCCGCTATTACCGTCATCAACCGCGACGGATATGCCAATGCTTCGTTGCAAAAAGTCGCGGAGGAAGCGGGGGCATCTAAGGGCACTGTGCTTTATCACTTCAAATCTAAGAGCGAGATCGAAAAAGCGGTCGTAGGGTCAATATTTGAGGATGGCGCAACCTATATGGCACCGTTTATCATGCAAGCTCAAACTTACCGGGAAAAGCTACGGGCCTATCTTACCTCAAACTTACAATTTATTGCCGACAATGCGTCGGCCATTGCGGCACTTATAGAAATTGAACGGAACGTGGGGCATCAATCCTTTACCGATAGCTCTGTACACACACAAGACGATCTGCCCCTGCAGTGGCTCCAGGGCATGCTTACGGACGGCCAAAAGACAGGCGAATTTGGCACGTTCAACCCTGCTGTTTTGGCAATAAATATTCGCTTAGTTATTGATGGTTCGGCACAGTACATTTTGACACATCCATCGCTTGATATTACGCAGTATATTACTGAAACCACATATATATTTGACACCGTTGCCACTAACACGGGAAAGGGGTATCAGCCGCCAATATAAAGACTGTGGAATCGCGTAAGTAAACGTAAAGTAATTGAAGTATAGGAGCATCCCATGAATCAGACAGTCAACACCGCAGCAAACACTAATCCAGCAGCACGTGCAATCAGCCTGTACGTTGGTGGGTACTTAGCTATCAGCATTGGTGCAATCGTAGTGCTCGCCATGCTGCACGGCAAACAGGCAACACAAGAAGCTTGGGTACACGGCTGCATCGTTGCAGCTACAGCACTACTTATGAGTACATTTGCGCGCGGTGCCATACGTGGCAAGGACCGAGCCTACTTACGGCTGCGTATTACCTCAACCATTATGATTGTGGCTATAGCGGTTACCACCGCCATACCTGGCGACTTCCCAATGTGGATGAAAGCCGAGCAAATCGTTTGCGGCCTACTACTCATTGGCTTAGCCATTACGCTAAACAGTCGAAGCACCCGAGCATTTTTTAAAGCAAAATAAAAGCAGCCGAGAGGTACGTTCTATGAAAACAGCATCCAAGCTTGAAACGCAGCTAAACGCACTATTTACTAAAACATTTCCTGCTCAGCTCCCACAATGGTTCAGTCAGATCATTGCTGCCTGGACCTGGCTGATTGTGCCAGCTGTCATCATTGTGCAGCCATTGATAGGTTGGGGTTATTGGGATGATGCTCATACTAACACCACCTCACCGAACTTCTTTTTCTACGTAACCTTCATAGTGATGGGTCTAGAGATGCTCCTACAGCTCTTGGCCTTGTCAGGCCTTCGCACACTACAAAGATCGAGCTGGCAATTGCTGTATTACAGCGCCTTTTGTATACCCCTTTACGGTATGGTACGCATCTTTTCTACCGAAGGCAGTATCGGCCCGCTATGCGGTATGCTTCTACTTGCAGCCATATTTTTCTACCTACTATTTCAGATTAGACCCTGCTTTACTAAAACGCGTCATCAGCGTTCATAAGGTGGCCCGCACCTGAGTTTTCTGTAATAGATTTTGCACTATCGCTATTTTTATGTTAAAATATAAGAACCCTGATTTGCGATATCAGGTGTATTTTGACAAAGGTTGTGTATTTGGTAACGAGATTGGATACATGGTGACCACTGCTGGTCAATATGTATCCAATCTCGACTGAAAGGAAACCGTAAGAAACACCGCTACGCCAACCGTATCTCAATTCAATACCCCACAGAGGAGTAAGGAAGATATGTTGCCTCAGCACTTGAAGCGCCTGTTCACCGCATACACGGGCCTCGTGATGGGCCTGATCGCTGGCTGTGCCGCTTTCGTACTCGCCACCTCCACGCCGTCTTCCGCAGACAAGAGTTGCAGCTACCAAAACCCAGTTGCAGCTAAGGAGCTCTCTAATTCCCTGGACAGGGAAGAGGCATGGCTCGAGTATTTGCAGGCAGCTCACGCGTCAGCCGGCGCACCACGTTTCACCACAGGGTCAGCTGACGCTGATCAGCCCGGCACACAAGTGATCGTACGGCACGATGTCGACTCAGAGGAACACAGCTACAGCTGTACCGCCTGAGCAAATCTCAAACGCCCCTAAAAAGGCGCACCGACGCTAGGGCGGCCGGCACGAGTCCTCCTCGTGAACGATACGTCAAGTTGACGTATTCCGGCCGCCTCGCCGCGTTTCGACATGCGTATCTTTTGTTTTC
This sequence comes from uncultured Candidatus Saccharibacteria bacterium, assembly GCA_964478195.1. GTDB lineage: Bacteria > Patescibacteriota > Saccharimonadia > Saccharimonadales > UBA4665 > JAJZCD01. Next base: position 15,706 of record CAYZGW010000012.1, on the reverse strand, counting down.
TGCCACCCTATCCACCATCTACACACCTTTGTCCACCGTCTCCACGAATGTATGAGTCGTGCTGATGAGCCGTAAACGGCGAAAGACAACAGCAAATAAAGCACTAGGAAACTTTAAGTAAGTGCGCTACTATCTGTCAGATTAATCATAAGGAAACTATGGGACAATTTGAGAGAGAATCCGCAGATCTGACCGTTCAGGCTGCTATGGCCGCAAATGAAGCACTAGGAGAAGCCCAGGAGTTGACTGTCGTTAACAATAAGCCACCAGCCTGGGTCATGCTGAATGGGCGCGACGGAGAACAGGGCATACACGCACCATCCGTAGCAGTACGCATTAGTGTAAGCCAGGACCCAGAAGCATTGCTTCAAGAAACGATGGAGGTCGCAGATCTTACAGAGTCCGTACGACGTCTAGGGGGTCGGGTACTAGAGATTCTCGAGCCACCCAAGCTGCTACGTGGAAAGTTCGTAGCCGTTATCTCACGATACCTCCCAGGTGCCAATGTCACCCCATACGATTATGGACGCAGCATGGCAACAATGCATAATGCTAGCGTACAAGCAGGTTTGTCATACGCTAACCGTCCGTTTGATCCGCTCAAATCAACAAGAGAGGCATATCAATACCTAGCGGAACAACAATCCAGCGGAAGACCTCTTACGATTGGCCAAACAGTATTTCCGAAGGGGCTGCTTGATGAACTTGGAGAGCGTTTAGGCACACAGGAAGCAGCCATCCCACAGATTCTTGGCCTGATGGCGATGCTTAGTCTTAAACCAGCACTACTCCAGGAAGATGTGCACCCAGGCAACGTCCGCTATAGTAAAGACGGCGTTGCCACACTAATTGATCTCGACCAACCAAGTATTGGGCCCGGAGAAGCCGACCTAGGCCGCGTACGAACACAATGGACAAAGCGCTTTGGAGCTCCAGCAGAACGCGAACAAGATTTTTTATCGGCTTACGCACACGAGATACGCCAGCAAAGTGATCCCACCATAGTAGCACTTACCGACCAAATTATGCTCTTGCGTTACGGCAGCGCCCTTGTAGATCTGGCAGTACGACAAGTACAACTCGGTGCGCCAGCTTCGGAGTGGCTTCTCCAAGAAGGCATACGCCGACTGGAGCACCTTGATGACCCAAGCTATAGGTGGCAGCCCCTAAACCAAGACCGCAAAAACCAGATTGCCGACGAAGTATCTAGCTAATTTTTACATTTTACCTAGGCAGCTACACAGTTGAACACCCACTTGGTGCCAAATTTATCAACACAAATGCCATAGTAGGCGCCCCAAGGCTGTACTTCAAGTGTCTGCATCACTTCGCCACCTTCGGAGAGGGCCCTAAACAATTCGTCGGTTTCGGCACGCGTATCGGGCTCTAGCATGATGTATATATTGCCACCCACCACTAATTCAAAGCCCATCTCTTTTGGCGCGTCAGCGCCATGAAGCACATGGTCGCCAATGGTCGGCAAAGCAATATGTGCAATCATATTCTGGGCACCCTTTGGCGCATCCGCTCCAAGTCGCATTGGTTCACCCATGTACTCTGTACCAAAAACCTTTTTGTAAAAGGCAAATGCATCTTCGCATGTACCAGGAAAATTAATAAATGTATTTACTGTAGCCATAGCTTACTCCTTTACTGGCTTAATATTTAAATTCTGGTTAAAGACATTATTTGGATCGTATCTTGCTTTTATTTGCTCTAGGCGTTTCAACATGTGTGGCAAATATGCCGCCTGAACAGTGCGGTCTTCGTTGCGACTAAAGAAATTAACGTACGCGCCTTGGCTTTCTTTAGCAATCTTATACCATGGGGCAAGCGCCTCCTGAATAGTTTGTTCATCAGCGCCACCAGGTAAGATAAGCGGCGACAAAACCATGACCTCGCTGTCACGATGTCCAAACGCTGTGGCATCTGCAGCGACTCGATTCATCGCGCCGCCTAAGTAGCGTATCTGGAACATTAGATTGTGGTCACGCTTAATGTCAGCTAACTTATTGATCAGCTCATCAGTCATACTACGAAAGAACGCATTGTTAACTTCAACATGCACATTGGGCGGCAAGGCAGCTTCCTCCAGTACTTCATAGTAGGGCTTTTGCGCTACTGTATCGCTAGCGATTATACCCGGAAGCTTGCGAAGCGGCGCTAGAGCCGCGGCAGCATCAGCTACAGTACCTGCCCAGCAGGCCGCAACAATAAACATGGCCGGCGTTTCGGGGCCCATTGCAGGCGTGAGAAATGCACTCGTCGTAAGGTCTTCGGACGCTGTGCGCATATAATCACGCCAGGCTTTCATCTGAGCTTCGGCATCAACGAGCGGATACACAATATTGCCAAAGAATACATCGCCAACTGAGTGCGCAATACATTCAAATGCCGTTACCACACCAAAATTTCCACCACCACCCCGTATAGCCCAAAAAAGATCGGGATGCGATTGGGCGCTCACCTGCAAAATGTCGCCGTCTGCCGTAACGATTTCGGCACTTTGCAGGCTATCAATCGTTAGGCCGTACTTGCGTACCATCCAGCCAATACCGCCACCAAGTGTCAAGCCGCCGACGCCTACGGACCGTGTGTCTCCAGATGAAATCGCTAGGCCGTACTGGTGAAGTGCCTTAGCTGCATCCAACCATCTAGCACCGGCCCCAACCCGCACCAAGCCTAATTCTTCGTCTAGCACTTCAATAGAATTCATAAGACTAACGTCAATAACCACGCCGCCGTCATTGGTGCTTAACCCCGCATTGCTGTGACCACCGCTACGCACCGAGATTAGCAAGCCTGCCGAACGAGCATACGCAAGAGCCAGGACAACGTCTTGAGAACTCGCACATTTAAAGACAACCGCTGGCGAACCCTTGCGAACCATAATAGTGCTAGCCACGTCGTAATCGGCATCTTGGGGGGTTATAATCCTGCCCGAAAAGTCTTTCCGTACATCATCTAATGTCATAGTTCCGTTTTATACCTATTTAAACAACTAGTTAAATAGTACAGAGATCGGTCCGCCTCGTCAAGACCAAACTGCTGGTACTTGACCAGGCAGGTTCTACGCGAACAAATACTGCTGCAGGTGTTCCAGTATAATTACCAGGCCTTGCTGCACAACATCGGTAGTACCGGGCGCTGGATTAGTATAGCTCACCTCCACTTCGGTTTTGTTTGTATCAATCTGCTTAAAGAGTACCGTTGTTATGGAATTATTAGGCGCGCTAGGATCCTCCCAGTTGTACACCAATTTGTTGGGTGAGTCGAATACGTGGTAGGTGCCCGCAATAGTATACGTTTTGCCGCTAATTATTAAAGTTAGTGACCGCTTGCCGCCTACATAGTTTTCTGAAACTGCCGCCAAAATGCCCTCCGGCTCTGGAGCATGCCAGCGCTTTAACTCTTCCGGATCAGTCCAGGCCTGAAACACACGTTCAATCGGCGCACCGATAATTCGTTTTGCATAGACAGGCGCTTTGGGTGTCATTTACGGTCCTGCTCAAGGTAGCGGTCCAGCGACGCCAGCGTTTCTTCCCAATACACTTGGTAGTTGCGTAGGTATTCGGTGGTAGTTGCAAGGGTAGTGGGGTTAAGACTGACTACTTGTTCATTGCCTTGGCGACGTTTCGTTATTAGTTTAGCGCGTTGTAGCGAGCTTAGATGTTTAGAAATTGCCGCTAGACTCATTGCGTAACGCTCGGCAATTACCCCGACGGTTAACTCACCACGTGTTAAGCGCTGCAAGATGTCACGGCGCGTGGGATCGCCAAGAGATTTAAAGACCATATCGAAATCAAGCGCATATTCAACCATATGGTTATATTCTAGAAGAAAGACTTGATTTGTCAAGGAATGATCATTCTTGCACTATACGACTGCTTTTCGTCCTTTTGGACTCATCAGCACGAACACACATTCGTGAAAGCTATAGGCGTGTGTGAGGTCGAGGGGGAAAGAAAAAGGCAGCCGGAGCGGCCGGGAGGTGTCACGGAAGATCCGAGACACTTCGCCGGCCGCTTGGCCGTCACACCATCACTCGTCGAAGAACGAGTCCAGGCCCTGGTAGCTACCGGTAGCGGTGCATACCTGGATGAGCCGGTCACGGCTGAAGGACTTGCCGAAGGGCACCGCCTGGTAGTTGTTCACGAGACGCTGCGCGTCGACCAGACAGGCCTCGGGGGAGTCGTCCTTGATCTTCTGGCACAGGTTGCTGATGTACGACGTGAGCCGGATGGCGCCCATGGAACGGTACAGGTCGCTCTCGAACACCGCCTGGCAGACGCCGTCCAGGTCCACGATGCCATCGGGGTCGATGGTGACCGTCGGCCTCTGGGTCATCCAGCGGTCCAGACAGCCCTGGGCGTACGGCTCGACGATGGTGATGCCCTGCCGGAACGTCGTGCGCTCGTCGTACGTCACCGGGCAGCCGGCCTGGTCGCGGATGGGCGACGAGGTGCTCGGCACGTTGGTCGGCGCCGGCATGGGCGTCGTGCTCGTCGGGGACGTCGGCGCCGGCATGGCGCGCAGGACACTCTGCCGCTGCGACGCAGACGACGGGCCCGAGGGCATGTAGGCGGCGCCGGCCGTGGCAGCGCAGATGGCGATGGCGATGGCCACGGGCACGAGCTTGCTCTTGCGGTCGAACATGATGTTCACTCCGATCGTGAAGGTTGGACGTGCAGAAGCTGGGGTGGTGATGGTGGTCTTTTCTTGTTTCTCCTCTCATAGGATTGGGTGCGAAGCGACTAGCATTAATCGCCATGCACCCAGCCCTATGATCTCAAACACAAGCCTGTTAAAGTGCCTCAT
>CAYZGW010000012.1:0-10788 GCA_964478195.1 uncultured Candidatus Saccharibacteria bacterium | reverse complement strand
ATCGCCATGCACCCAGCCCTATGATCTCAAACACAAGCCTGTTAAAGTGCCTCATTAATTAGATGAAACCTGGTTTATTATATCATAATATTTTGTATAATGCAAGATTTTCTAGACAGCTAGAACTACAGCTTAGATATAGCCGGGAAAGTAGTCTGTTTTAATATGACGCCGAGGGACGCCGAGACTCACCAGCATACTGCGCATCGCAGTCACCATCTGATGGCTGCCCGAAATATAAAACCTCCTTTCAAGATAGTCGGGGACGGCATCGCGCAGTAGTTTAGCATCTATACGGCCTAAGCGCTGGTGAGCCTGTAAACTCCGGCCACGCTCCGACTTTGCCAATACATAGGTTGTTACAATACCAAGTTGCCGCCTAGCTTGTTCAAAAATATCAGCATAGACGATATCGTCAGCAGTATTTACTGCATAGAGCAGGGTAACGTCACGCGCTCCATTTGTATCGATAAGATATTTGATCATGCTACGGAACGGCGTTATGCCAATACCACCCGCAATAAAGGTAAGTTTCTGCTTTTGGCTGTGCGGCAAGACAAAATCTCCTGCTACCTGTGCGGCAACAACGGGCGTTTTATCCGTCATCGCCAGCATAGTCTTTTTATAACTACTGCTTGGCTCGTAAAATTTAACGCCAAGCCGTAGCGTCGCCTCAGTCGGCGACGAAGCTAGTGTAAAATAACGGCGATTACCACGGCTATCAATGTCAGAGTGGGGGAGCGTCCACTCCATATACTGGCCCGGGAGATATACTAGTTTTTTATCAGAAACAAAAACAAAATCAGCACTACTAGCCGCAACCTTTACCTTTTGCTGCAGCTTTGGGAATATACGAACCCGCGGACTGATAGCGTAGGCGAATACATTGCCAATCACAAGCGCGATCTCGGGCGATGTATATAAACTACCGACATGAACCTGGGGTACTACTAGAAGTCCGACTAACATAGCAAATAATGTCTGCTTACCTTTTGTAGCGGGTGAAGTTAGCGGCTCGGTGAGCATAACAAAGCCCAAGAAAAGGATAGGTGAGGTTAAGGTTGCATCTTTTAGAGCCGCCCAGCCGCTACCATGGCCAAACACCGCAAAAAGCATCGTAGCGAACAGGGTGGTAGCCAGAAAACTAAAGACCATGGCCTCGCGTCTAATTTTACGTACTACTAGTAGTCCGCCAATGAGCACCATTGGGACCATTGCGGCAGTGCCCACCCACCAACTGGCATCTTGCCGTGGCCCAAGTGCCGTCAGCACAAGCGCGATCGCGGCGGGGTTAAAGATATGTACATCCTTAATAGTCAGTACATATTTGGATGCCATTGCTAGGCCAGAGGCAGCTAGTAAAAACAAAATGTCGTAACGACCAAGTTTTGGCGTAATAAGGAGCGCCAAGATAAGTGCTGTAATAATTGATGACTCGTGGTTAACAGGTACCCGAAAAATAAATGACAGAACCCGGTTGATTGTCCAGCACGCGCCAAGCAAGATAGCAATTGATGCCAGTAATGCAGCCCCACTAAATCCCAGATTCCCAGACAAACTAAGCACAAAAGCCACGACAAGTAATCCACCCAGATAATAAATGAGCAGGCGGTACATGGTAGTTTGATTTAGGAAGTCATCAATAGCCCTACGCATACATATACTCGCTAAATCTGCTCGTGTAGGTTGCCAAACCTTCGTCGTCCACCATGTAACCCTCAAGCTCGGGGTGTTTTTCAATAAAAGCTATGCCACGCTTTCCCATAGCAAAAGCAGCCGTAGCAAACCGGTCCGCTTCATACACATTAGTAGCAACAACCGATATACTCTGGACGCCGGCCAGCGGCACTTGTGGTACATGCGGATTATAGATATGCTGCCCACGTATGTAAGTACCCGACGTAGCAATTCCTTTGTTATGCAAATGCAGTGTTTTAATAATCTGCTCGGTATTGAATGGGCTACGAATACCGACCGACCAGGGCTGATGGTCTTGATTTGTGCCATGTGCCTGGATATCACCGCCAGCCTCAATGTAGAAATCTTCAACGCCCTTTCCTTGTAACTTTTGGGCAGCCTGCCAAATAGACCAGCCCTTCACCAAACCCGATGGATCTAACACGCCGTTATGGCTGATGTCAAAATAGCCATCAGTCTCTTGCCTCGTTTTTTCGCACAAGTGCATGATTTCTTTCATTTCTGCGCTCCATCGTGCTTCTGGCAAACCATGGTTAATTTGGGTTATCTCGCTTCTATCTTTATAGGTACTGTAACGCTCATCAACTTGCTGGAAGAAATCAAATGTATGCTTTAGTAATAAAATATCATCGGAATCTATAATCTCAACAGTGATTGGCATACCCATTAAGATCTTGGTCTGTTTCATGTTTCTTTAAGCGGCTTGCGCAAGGGCATTACTAAGTGACTGTATAAACGCCTGGCTGGTGTACGTTGCGCCACTAACAATGTTAATGTTTGCGCTTTGAGCTTGAATTGCTTCCTGTTGCAAGCCAGGCATAGCCTGCTGGTTAATGTACACTGAGGTTTCATGCGTTTGCGGATATTGCAAAAAGTTGACCGCCATAATCTTACCATTCTGTATAATTACTCTAACCTGTACATTTCCATAAAAGGCATCCCGGACACTGCCTGTATACGAGCCGTCTTTATACGCACCGGTCGCAGTCTGATTTTGCATAGTAGAGACAGGTGAGTTGCTGGAGTTTATTCTGCCTACAGGGGTAGTGGTTGTTTTAGTAGAAGGTCCAACGCCAAGGGATAAAGGCATACCAATTTTAGGCCGTTCATGTCGCAGCTCTAGGCTATATGCAATAAGGGCAGCCAGAACGGCGAGCCCTATGAAGAATTTTCTCATACTAGGACTATACCGTAAGGAAGCTGCGGGTTTGCTTATTTTTCCTGTTAAGCTTAACGCTTAACTTTTTTGATGTAGCCCTCGGCATATTTCTAGATGCCGGGCTGTACATAACAATTGTACACTCAAACACCTACGCTCGTACTAGGCGATCTTGACAGCCGGCTGATCAACTTAATCTAGCGCACGCTTGTATTGGCGAGGTGTTTTACCCACCACCTTTTTAAAATCGGTAATGAAATGCTGCTGACTACTGTAGCCGGCATCATACGCGATTGTTGCCCAATTCGGCTGGTCGCTTGCCCGAATTGCAGTAGCCGCCAGCAACAGCTTGTGACGCTGGATCAGCCATTTTAGCCCCACGCCGATATAATCCTGAAAGAGCTGCTGCAGCCAGCGCTCGCTCCTGCCAAAGTGCTTAGCGACAGTTGCAACGGTCAATGATTCATTTGAGCTTTCCATATAGCCAATAATGTCATTCCTAGGCGTTGTTGCTTAGCTACACCACAATTTGATACGCTACACACTAGTAATATGGGGAGCGTGGAATGAGCAGTAAATCATTCGAAATGCAAAATTGTCCAGACGGAGAAGCGTGCAGCTCCGACCCCGTTTGCTCTAATGGTTGTGTCTTGTTTCCAAAGAGCTTAGATACCTCCCCTGACATCGTAAGGTCAGGAGCCTCTGAACCCCATAGCCAAACAGTTGCCGATGGACTGGCGGTCGCAGTACTACAAGAGACGGTCTTTGTTCAAGTTGGGTGAAATAAGTTTACAGATTTTAGGAGAACTCGGGCAGGAAGTATACTCGGTACTCGCAGTCCCTTCGTCTACGCCGATGTGATACCCTACCATATGCACTGCGGCTACCAGGCGTCCTCGACGTCATTGCAAAAAAGGGTATAGGGAGCAATTTCTGTCGCCCAGAGCGCCAACATACCTATTGGACTTGCCTGCGAAATACCCACATCTTCTTGAATCCACTCTGGAAGTTCATGCCTGTCCTGGCCAGAACACATACTCGAATGCGGCGGGTCGTTTTCGAGTCCGGCAACTCGCCAATCATCACCGACTTTAGCTAGGTGTGGTTGGTCGCCTTTGAGCTTTGATTGGCGGATGCTATCGTACGGCGTGCCACGTATTCCCATACAAGCACGCTGCGTTTCACGGGGGTGTCTTGCAGCAGCTTCTAGCGCGCTTATCCTTTCCAGCGCCGCAATCTGCATATCCCGTGTCGACGCGTCAGGCTGCACAGAATCCTTTACCATCATTAGGTAATGCATTACATTACGTGCAAACTGCGCATTGGCAGGCCCAACAACTGCACTATCAAGTGGGTGATTGTCAAACGGATGTTGTGTATTTCTCACGTGTGGCACGTCAGGCATTGTCTGGCGTATGCTCATCTCGAATTCCCACAGTGGCGCATACTGACTATATAAGCTGTTCGTATATTGCGATTGTCTGTGAATATATTGAGCGGCGTCCGTAAGCTGAACGGTCGAACGCATATGTCTATCTAATACGGGATCGCTATACACTTGCACCTTAGGCTCTCCACCTTCAGGGCCTGGCATAGAGTAGCAGCTGGCATTGGCGCCAAATATAGGAGGTTTCTTACTTCCGCGAAACGCCACGAGTGCCCTATGAGCGACCAAAAGATTGGTAACACCCATAGTACCCGCTAGCAATGTTCGACTAGCAGCATGATTCACGTCTGGCATCCCAGGCGAACAATGAAAATGAAAGTCTGTATAGTTTCGTACAAAGTCATTCGTGGCTTTCACATTATTCGGAGCGTGAAGAAATGCCATGGTAGCGAGCCAAGTAAGCGCTCGAGCAGATTCGTGACCGCCGATAGCAAAAAATCCTAAAGTAGCACGCGAGCGAAGATACTTCGGAAATAGCTTTTCTGCCGTTTCCATTTCCGTAACCCTAAAAAGACGGGGGCTTTTATTATGTTTTACTGCCATTAATGCATAGCTTATTGCGTAGCCCTGAGCCTATCGCTAGTATGGTTATACTACATAGATTAGGGAGGAGTAAAATGCGAAGAGCCCTTCAAGAAACAGCCTTACGTATAGGAGGAGAGTTCAGAGCTCTTAGGTCTAATGATTTTACAAGCTCCATAAACGGGCCTGATGGGTTAGCACATAAGGACCATGCTTCAAAAATAATCAGCAAACTAGTTCTTGCCAGGGTTGAGGCGATAAAATTTCCAGGCCCACAAGAGCCGCCAGACAGAAGTTTTTCGTGGCAAGCAGATGATATGCATATAGGTATAAACGTACCTTTTCTTTTTAAACGACGCTATACTCCCGAAGCTGTCAGAAAGTCATTGCACACGCTTGCGCGTTTTATTACCTATAACGGTCTCCAGGCTGACGATAGGGTCAGGGTAGTCGGAGGTTTAACGCATGGACCACTTGCTACAGCTGCCAAACGTTACGATTTTCGTACTACAACCATACCTGTAAACCCCGCAATAGACCTAAAAGTACATAGTCCAGGCAATATTCATGAGTTTGGCATTGACCCTCATGAATTTGCCACTGCCTACGAAGTGGCCCAGGCCATAAGGGTCTATGATCTGCTTGGCCTAGGTGCTACGCATAGCCCCAAAAAACGCCAAGCATTATTTGCCTATAGGCCTGTGGATGACTTTCTGGATCAGTACTTAGACCCAGAGCTACAGGACTGGCGAGAGAATCCACCTCATCTACACAATATCCAGCCACTTACCGAATTTGGATATCCTCAAATACCAGATCATATTCACGTACGACAAGCGAGGTGTGGATAATACCTGCCAAGTTGCCAAATAAGTCTTTGTAAAGCGATAGTGTATTGTGTACAATATCCTTAATAAAAGAGGGGGGATCGTATGACTACCAATTATGAAACACTCAGCGTAGGTGCAAATTTAGATGAATTCTTTAGTCCTGACGAAATTAACAGCCAACTTGATGGCATCGCAGAGGCCACGCTAATACACGAGCACGAAACGGCAGCATTTAGCGAAATCATCGAAGCTATCGACCTCGCCGTACCTCACGAATTAAAGGAAGAGTTACAAACCGTAACTATGTGCAAAGGAAATAACGGAGTTTACGACGGTATGTATGTAACCAAAAAATAATACATATTCCTTCAGCTAGAAGAAGATTCCTATGGCATTCTTGCAGCTATCGTTAGATACACATACGGACAAGCGACGGCATTCATATACCGTTAACCAGAGTAGGGGCTATTACATTATTACCGACACGAGCAGCCAAACGACCGTTGGTAAGCTTCGGATGCGGAGCGATTATCCTAGTACTTTCTGCGTTCTTGAGCCGTCGGGAGCAGTCTTTTGCGGCTATGGGCAACCTAAGCCAACGGATGAGCAAACTGATTTTCTACATATACACATAGCCCCTAGTGGTCGCTTCAGCATTCAACGAGACCTTTTAAGCACACTGCCGCTTTTTTATAGCCACGAAGATCATATACTGAGCGTAAGTAACGAGTACTCAGTCGTGTGGAGCAACCTTTCCAAGCACACCCTCAATGAAGCAACGCTTCCCGAGTGGCTTATTCCTGATATCAACTGGCGAAGACATACGGCCTGCAAGGAGATTCATACGCTCAATGAGCTTGAATCACTCCTATTTGAGCAGGCACACTTAAAGGTACAGCCTGGCCTGGCCCGACCTTGGGGCATTTCATCAGACGCCCCATCAACAAGGCCACAAGATTTTATGTCCACCCTCGAAAGGCATGCGGACACCGTACTACAACGTTTTTTGCCTAGTATGGATCGGGCTGTATTTGAGATTAGCGGCGGCCTCGATTCTTCCTTTCTGCCTTTGTACGCCAGCCAAAAGTATCCCGGTATCGTCAGCCATGCAAGCTCGATACTCTTCAATGGCTACTTTCGCGAAACACATTTAGAAAAATTAGTAGCGATAGGGCAGTACATCCATCCCCAGTGGTCATTTGTGTCATTTGACGACCCGGACTATAGACCGTTACGTGACGCCGTTAGCGAACATACATTCGTCCCCGGGCATTACTGCGCACCTGGGTTCGAGGAATTAGGCGATAAATATGCCGCCCTGCTTGCCTCTAAAGGATACCGTATTATTTTTACGGGCGACGGAGGAGATGAACTTTTTGACAATATGACTAACGTCGAGGAATCGTTAGGTCTTGGCATGCCCGGCTACCAACGCCGATATACTACCGCCCTGCCACCATTCCTTACAGAAACGTTTCGTGCCGCCTGGAGTAATGGTGCTTTGCATGCCAGCTACATAGGTAACCCTCAACTAGCGGTCAACCTGCATCGAGCAGTAATTTTGCGAAACTTTTTTATTCGACACGACATATGGCCCGTAACTCCTTTTGCCAACAAAGAGCTCTACTATTTCTGCCAAGGGCTTCCCATACACTTCCGAGCAAACAAAAACGTATTCCGAGCATACTATCAAGCCAAGGGATGGCCGCCTTGCATTTATAATCCACGTGCCGACGAGCACCCGGGAAACATTCTTGATGATATCTACCTATCAGGCTACTATAGTGAGCTCATTAATTACTTCTGTACCCATGGGCTTTTGACAAATTATTTTCATTACATTGATAAAGACAGTCTGCTCACCACCCTCTGGAGTTGTATACAAAATAAAACTCAGGGCGAAGCAAGAACTAAAAGCTTTTTTGCGACTCACTTCTGGCTGCTGGCCGAGATAGGGCTCTCCTGTTTCAGAAATTCATAGATACATGGGTATGCCCTTGCCTAAGAATATAGCCGCACACAGCCCAGACCATCACCTTGGCCGGTACATCTAGGCAAACAAGCAGGGTATAATAGCCATGTTCCGTATATACAAACGCGTAAAGAAGTGATCGAATGAGCGAATATAATTTTCCCCACCTACCTATTGCAACCTCTCTAGAAGAGGTGGCTTATTATGCCGAAGCCGTGCATGAGAACGAATATCCCGCCTTTCAAATCGATGCCAAATCAATTGCCAGACGCGAAACAAGCAGTTATTTATTGGCGGAGTTAGCAGTACTAACCGAGCTCGAGGGAGCAAATTATCGTAAAAGCGGCTTATCAATACCCTTTACCGAAAGGGCAGCCTGGCCCAGAACTTCTATGAGCGGCGAGCTGGCTACCTTTGCACCACACACGGACGGTATAGATGTATTCCGTGCGCTAGCTTTGCACCGCGAGCTATCGGGCAATGCCACTGCCTTGTTTGGGCACATAGTAGATTCAAGCGACCTCGACTTCTTTGCATCAGATCCCCGTTTCCGCACTCATGGGTTCACAGAAATTGCTGACAAGTTAGAAAATAGATACCAAGCGCAAATTAGGCCCGATCGCTTCACCGTCTTTTCGGAAGGCAATTTGCCTGGCCTACTGCCTGCCGTGCACTACTTTGAACGCTCGAGAGAATCAGCTGCAGCCTACAGCCGCACAACAAGTAAAGTAAGTGACGGCACATTACATGAAACGGAACTAGAAGATGCAGCAAATCAATGCAGGCTGCAAGCACTACGGGATAGATACTTATGGCAAATCACCGCCCATCTTTTTCCATATTCCTATCCAGGGGCAGAATCCATCACAGAGATCAACCTTGCTAATGCACACTTGTCAGAAGAACAAATGGAGCACCTAGAACATCCCGGCCGTTATCTACAATATGTCGGAGAGGAAGATTTATGCCTCGTCGATGGAGACGTAATAGTTCTTAGATAGCATTTGGGCGATTTATGGCAGCCACTCCCAATAAGCTCCGGGCTTTACGGCAAAAAGGCTGTAATCTACGTGTTACTGCTCACACAGGGCAGGCGTGAAATAAACAAGCTTCAGGTGAGTCACATTTCCTCAAGGAAAAGTAATACACGCTTAATCATCAGCTCGGCAGACTCTCGAGAATAGTCGGGTAGATCGGGATCGGCAAACAGATGCGTATCACCTTCGTACAAGAATTCTTCAAATGATGCTCCGCCAGCCTTCACAGCTTTCTCAAATGCCGCATCATTCTCGGGGTTACGGAACGGATCTTTGTTATTGTAGTGGAGCTGCGCCGGTACAGACTCTGGCCATGCAGTTATTTGTAACATCTCGGGTGGCAAGGCTCCATGCATAAGAAGTGCCGCCTTGGCGTGAGAATGTGTCGCCGCCAGGAGCTCGGCAATAGCTGCGCCGTTTGAGAAGCCGGCAAACACTAGATTACCGGGCAGCCCTGCAACCGCGATCTGCGCCTGCTGTATTATTGCCGGTATGCCAAGCTCGAACCACTTTTTGTTGCCAGCTTCGTAATCGTCAAAGACTTCGCCGCCGTATAAATCAGGAGCCACTACCGTGTGCCCAGCCTCCTGCAGCCGCTCTGCAAAAGCATGCACGCCAGGTCGTAAGCCGAGTGCGGAATGGAAAAGTACTATGTGAGCCATATAGTTACATCACTTTCTTATTTAGGGTTTATTAAAAATAGTGTAAATCAAAGTCTTTGCACTAGCTTGTAAAAAATGGACAGCCTACTTGAGTGTCAGCTCATGTTCAAATGCTATAGGTGGAAGACCCACGAGCGCTCGAAACTCATGAGAAAAATGAGCGTGATCGGTATATCCATGTTTTGCAGCAATAGCTGTTATGGTCGCACGCTTTTGTTTAAGCTCGACAATCGCACTCTGTTGTCTATGTAAGCGCAGAAATTCCTTTGGCGTGAAACCGGTATACTGCACAAAACGTCGCCTAAATTGGCGAGGGCTGATTGGTAGGTCCTTCAATAAGTCTTCGATTTTATTATTGCCACCACAAACTTCTACTCTGGCAAGGAATTCATCAATGACCGTATCACGCACCACAAGCTTCTCGGTAACAAGGGCTACAATGAGCATCTGCAAACGCTTTTGGATTTCCTGGGGCGTAGTAACGAGTTGCATGTCGGTTTGGAAGTTATGGATGAAAGCCGTGCTCATGTCATCTCCAAAAACTCTTGAGTCCTTAAGTGTGGCATAGTCTTGGTTTTGTAAAGTAATCCGGCAGCCAGGCCGGAAACGGACTCCAACGAATAATTCGCCGGAGCTTACCCGAGCAGTCTGCGACACAGACATTGGTCCGATAAGTACTACTTTATTACCAAAGGACGTGTAACAGGCCATCAGCTCGCTGCAAGCAGTAGGCAACAATCGAATTGCACCTTTCTCTGTAATCCGGCAATGCCAAAAAGCTTCTACATAGGCAGCGAGGCTTTCGGGTGGTGCCGTTTCGATAAAATTGACAGTAGGCATCTGCTTTCAAGTATAGCTGATGGATCTTAGGGCTGAACGAAGACTAGTCCGCCTTTTTATCTAAGTCAGCAAATTTTGCAGCCATAGTTGGGTTATCGCGCGTGAGACGTTTAAGCGAAACATTCTCCACCTTGCTACCTGCGGTAAGCAGGTGCTTATTTGATAAGCGAAGGGCTTCTTTGACACCCTCTAGTTTCTTGATTGTTGCATCAATACCGTCCATCGCCTCTTGGAACTTATTGCTAGAATCTTTGACGTTCTTCATAAAGCCATCCTGGAATACTTGCAATTCGTTTTCAAAGTTAGTAATGTCGACATTTTGCGAACGTATGAGGGCAAGCTCGGACTTGTAGCGCATCGAGTTCAGTGCGGCATTACGCAGCACCGTAATGATAGGTATAAAGAACTGCGGACGCACTACATACATTTTATTGTGCTTGTGTGAGACATCTACGATACCTGTGTTATAAAGCTCGCTGTCCATTTCTAACAGTGTTACCAGCACTGCATACTCACACTTCTTTTCGGAACGGTCCTTATCTAACTCCTTAAAGAACGCTTCATTGGTTTTCTTGGTAGCCGTTTCATCGCCTTCGTTCTTCATCTCAAACATGATTGAGA
>CAYZGW010000011.1:21869-33559 GCA_964478195.1 uncultured Candidatus Saccharibacteria bacterium | reverse complement strand
TGAGCCGACAAAAAGTTTAGTGGCCATAGTTAGGCTAGCTTCCTTTTGATTCTGGTTCTTTCGAGGTAAGTTTCTTCTTAAGGAAGCCTTAGCTGCGCCTCTTTATGTAACCGTTACTAATACCTTGCTAGATTTACGAAGTGCCAAGCTTTAGCTATGCACTCCCGCAGCGTTCTAGTAAGCTGAATATAGCATGTTTGCGAGTAGCTGCCAAAAGAATTTTAGTAGTAGTACATAATGTTTTAATTATTTACGACCACAAATGGTGATTTGTGTTCTTTGCCGGCCAGGTAACTTTTACGACACCCTCTGCCAACTATATCTAAAAGGTGTAGTTACTTGGAACTTTCTGTAAGATTTCTTGCAGTTTGACTTAAGTATAACCACGTAGGCTAGGAATGTACCACTTGCTTGGCGATGGTACTGCTAGACGAGCTAATTAAGGAGGCCTTACACCAATATGAAAAGACTTCATATCATAACAAAGCCAACAGCTGTAAATGATTTAGCCGAAATTGATGATGACACCTACAGTGGGATATGGGAGCTGCGCGCTGAGCGTCTGGAAGTTCGAAAGCTTCGAAAGCTTAAGCAGCGGATGGCCTAGCATATGTAACGATTAAAGGCACTTCAGTATATTGAAGTGCCTTTAGCCTAGTACTACCTTAAACCGAGTCTGTAGATTAAATAGGATGGGATTTAGCGTTTACCAAGCTTTGTGTGGAGCTCTTTTATGAGTTCTAGCTGCTCTTGGTTGATAGCCATTAGTAGTTCAATTTCTTTTTTGGCGCTGACATTAGTTTGGTAGTCGTGCTCGGCCATGGCGGCGGCAATGGCGTCTTGGCGCTTAGCAGCGATGAGCAAAATTGCGCCTTGCAGAGCGGCGAGCATACTTAGAAACAAGTTAAGTAAAATAAATGGGTATTTATCCCAGTGGTGCCAGCCGTGAACGGTGTTTAAAATTGTCCAAACAGTCAGGAACGCAATAAAAGTAAACACGAAGGCCCAGCTGCCCATGCCATTACGCATGGCATCCGCAGCGCGTTGGCCAGTGGTTAAGTTAGCTTTAGCTTTTTTGTGCCAGTTATATATCACCATATGATAGCAGTATAGCACCGCTATTTTGCCGAGTGCATTATTGACTTATTAAGTCGACCATTTTATTATAATAGCTTGCTCGTCCTTCGGGGCTAGTGATGTATCAGGTCCTGTGCCCGCAGAGACCTGAAACGCTCGTGATGCACTGGAGTTACTCCGTGCTCACTACCTGTGTAAGGGGAATGAAGATGAAGTTCCGCATCCGCAAGCCCGGTCGTCGTACCGTGGTCGGCGTGACCACGCTCGGCGTCGTCGCCGCCGGTCTGACCGTCGCTGCGAGCAAGGGCCGCCTCGGCAGCACCGAGGACAACGTCCAGCTCGGCGACCGCACCGAAGCCGTGCCCTCCGGCAAGCCCACCTCCGGCGGCGTGACCGGCGCGTGATGTACTGAACGGCACGGCCGTCGTCTCATCTTTCATTCTCTGGTCCCTGACGGACACATATGTACACCACGTCCAAACGGGCTGGCAACGTATGCGAGAGGGTGCAGGTTCGAGGCGCGGCCGTGCCAGTAGGTTGGCTCTAAATGAGCGAAAGATAGCGTAGAGTGCTAAAGGTTCGAGCGAAGTATGTTCACCCACTCCCCTATCAGCACAATCGAACACACGGCATTTTTATATCTAAAATTTAGAATAGCCAGACTATGTCAGTCAGCAACTTGCTGCAAGGCAACAACGTACATACTCTCACTCCAGCCAAGCGGCGTGTTCTCGTTAGCTTCGGTACTATTACTAAAGTATAGCTCTGGCACTTTGCCATCTTTGGTGACAGTAGCGGTTGCCTTATCCAAATATTCTTTAGCTTTTGCATTGTCGCCGAATTGTTGGTAAATAATTGCCAGCCAACTCAGGCCAAAACACCACTCAGCTTCTTCACTATAGCCATCAGGGTTTTTGTTGTAGTACTGATCAAATTTGTAACGCAAGACGCCTTTGTCTCGTTCCAGGTGGTACACGAGGTTGTCGACAATTTGCTGGGCCATGTCGCGGCTCACTACGTTGTAGGGGTAAATAAGTGACAGTTCGGCTAGGTCGGTAAATTTGCTTTCGCTTTCGCGCGGCAAGAGTGCGCCCAGCGCTTTTTCGCCGCGGGTAATGGCATCGGGGTCAACATCCATGCCGCCCACTTCTTGCCATTTTTTGAGTCCGGCAAGCACAGCACCAATAGAGCTAGCGTGTACTTCCTCGGCCTCTTCCCACATGCCATTATCGGCATCGTGCCAGTATTCTACATTGCATATGTAGTAAATGAGCGTCTGGACGGTTCTGCGGTCTTTGTCGTTTCGCAGCATACTATGCCCTTTTTGCTCAAAATCGGCCAGCTTAAATAATACTGCACCAATGGCATCATGCTGTTTGTTGCCCCACTCTTCCCAGAATTCCTCAAGTGTTTCGGGGTTAAAGCGTGCGTGGATAAATTGCCAACTTTCAAACGGCTTGTTAGTAACGGCCCAATTGATTTTATCGATATGCGTATCAAAAATATCAAGCAAGGTGTGGTAGGTTTTGGTTACAACTTCCCATTCGCCGGCGTATTCAAAAGCTAGCGTCTCGTACACATTGTCGCGAATCCAGGCTTTGTCATAGCCGGTGGTTACGGCTTGGTCGCTGGCCAAAAACAGGCCACGTGGGGTAACTAGTTTGCGGAGATTATCTAGGTGACGGCTGACGCGCGCTTGCATATTCATGTCGGTTTCGTTCATTGGATGCCTCCGTGGTGAGTGTGATGGTAGTCATCGTGAATACCACGTTCAAACTGATACCCTAGCAAACGGTCAACGATTGGCTCGGTGCCGTGGCCGTTGTGGAGTTCGGCGCGCACCGTAGCGGCTTCGGCCTCAAGCTGGAAAAATTTGGCGGCCACTAGCAAATGCTCTTTTATTGTCTCGTCTTTGATCTTTTCGGCCTGCGCTTTTAAGGCTTTTTCGGCAGCTTGGGCTTCGGCAATTGGCGTAGTGCAGGTGGTGCACATATCATATTCCCCCAGGCGTAGGTTGTGACCACCATAATCGAAAGTCTCGGCTTTGGGTAACTTTGCAAGGGCACTGGTTATTATATCAAGTGCTTTTCTGGCGGCGTCTGACACGTCGGGATCATCGGAATGTGTTTGTATCATAATTTTTTTGTATTGTTTAGATTACGGAAATTATTATAGCATGAGCGGTTTGATACTAAAGCTTCTCTTGTTGGCTACTTAACTATATTGGTCGTTCTTTGATGCCCATAAGATAGCCGATAACGCTGGCAACAACGTGTACTACCAGCCATATACCTACCAGCAAAACATACTCTAAGACGCTAAGTCGTACAAACGGCATAGTGGCTAGGGCGCCCCCAACAATGTAGTCGATCTGATCAAACGGGAACCAGCCATGCCCGGGTGCAATACCCCGCTGCCGTTTAAAAAAGCTCTCAAGAGCGTCACCGCCTAGTGCACCAACTGCAAATAGTGGACCGACCACTAGTGTTGGTAAGTGGGCATAATCCACCTGATGCGTCCAATCTTGCAGCCAACCTGTATGCGCCACAAGTATCTGCTGCAAGCCAAGTGTAATTGTGCCAAAGATAAGTCCTGCAACCATGCCGCGCCAAGTTTTGTGGGCGCCAAGAATGCGTTTGCCGTGGTAGCTTTTGCCGAAGTCCATGGGGGCTTCATATTTTTTAAGCCACGAAATATGCGCTGCAAAGATGGGCATTACGTTGGCAATGCCAGCTGGCAAAAAGAACCAAAGCGCAAAGAAGAATTCGCGGAGCAGATGCATGCTAGCGTTTCCTTAGTCGATTAATTTTTGGATATAGTCGGCCGATGATGCCGGTAGAACTTCGATGTGAGGTGCCATTTGTCAGCAGCTTTACCAGATTTTCGCGCTCTGGCATTATGGTAAGTACAGTATACGTTTTTCCCCAGCCAAGCTTTCCATGGGCGTCGCTGCTGCTGGCTCCAGCCTTTTGGTGTGTTTTAGCCCACAGTCTGGCCTGCTGACTTCGGTTTTGCAGACTGCGACCATTGTAGGTTTCGATGATATCAACTGACCCGGCAATTTGATGTAATGTTTCTAGGCTTATGCCTTTGCGGACTGTTTCAAAAGGGTGTGGCACGTACACAAGCCCGCCCTGTGTATGTATGCGTTGCACCGTTTCTGCGACTGATAAACCGGCGGGAATTGGCTGCGTTAGGAAAAGGCCAATAATTTCACCGTCTAGCGTGGTAATCTCTTCGCCTACAATAATGGCATCGCCGAGTGTGGTCTGAGCCTGAACAGCAAAATCGATTCGGTCATGATCGGTAATGGCAATGCAGTCCAATTTCCCTGAGGTAATCGCGGTGCGGTAATCGTCAAGGCTTAGCGAGCCGTCTGGTGATACTTCTGAATGGGTGTGTAGATCTACCCGGCTCATGTCAGTTGTTTGCTAATTTGCACTAAGCGCTGGAGTGCGGTAAAGCCAGCCAGCACGGCAATGACGATAACGGCCACGGCGAGCTCATTGACCAGTAGCCCAATTAGTAGTACGGCCATGCGCATTTCAAAGCTTAGCAGTCCGCCGCCAAATAGCCGGTTGAGTTGGGCGTGGGTGAGCTCTGTACGGCTGGCTGCTACTGCTGCCTCACCTTTGGCTTTTACATAGCTAACGCTAAGGCTAGCCCCGCAGGCCGCGGCCGCCCAGGCCGCGTTAGCGGGGTGGTGTCCGAGGGCTAGTGCGTACCCTGCTCCGCTGTAGATTAACACTTCTTTCAGTCGGTCGGTCGAGGCGTCGAGCAGCATGCCTTTGGGCGAGTCACGTTTTTGCAAACGTGCCAGCTCACCGTCCAGCGTGTCGAATAGTCCAAAAATAAGCAGCAGCAGTGCTGCCCATAGGTTATGGCCTAAGCCAATCAGGAGCGCAATTGGTGCGTGCATAACAAACCCTGAGATTGTCACCATATTAGGCGTAAGCCTGCCCTTAGTCACCCGGTTGAGTAGCTTGGCTAGCTTTCGCATTACGACGCGAATGGCTTCTTTGCTGTGATGGATCATAGTTTATTTTATTGTAACATTTGGCCTGTTTTAGCGTCATGGATTGACCTTAAGCGATAGCGTCAAGAATCAGTTGTCGCCACTGGCTTTGGAACGAGTCGCCAGGACACAGCGTGTGTGGGTTGGCGTCACTGTGGCCAATAATATGATCTGGTTCTATGTTTGTATAGTGTTTTTGAATGACGTTAGACACAGATTGGATCACAATTTTACTCGGTGTTTTGTTACTTAAATTATCATCGATGCAAATACCAATGCTACGAGTGTTTATGTTCCAATTACCGGCGTGCCAGCCAATGGAGTGATCATCAAGAATTTGCTCGGCAGTGCCGTCGGCACGGACCAGCCAGTGATAGCCCCAAAACACCTGCCGGCCGTTATAAAAGTGTCCCGACCATACCGGTTTGCTAGGTAGGTGGTTCTGGCTATTGGCAAGGCTGGCATAGTGCGGACCGTAAATGCGTAGCAGGTGCATGGCATTAAGCCGTTCGAGTGTCATGCCGGGTGCGTTTTTGGTGTGATGGATAACGATTGTGTCTATGGAGCGGCGTTCACGGTCAAAATCTTCGCCATTCGTGCCAAGGGGGATGTGATTTTCCTTTAGGGCTCGTTCAACTAAAGCGTAGGCTTCGCCCTTGATTCGCTTGTGGTCTGGCTCATTCCTATGCTCCTCAGCGAACGCTTCGAGCCGTTTAAAATCGTCAGCCAGCCGCAAGTACCAATCGGGCTGGCCGAGCGCATCCCACCACATTGTTTCGCTAATATACTCTGCCATACTACGTGCCATTGTATACATTTGGATGCTATTTTGGCGAATGACTAAGAGATTTTAATATTCTCTCAATCTAAAGATTTACCTATCAAAGATGAGTTGTGCTAATGTCTGTCTGTTATACGAAGGACTCATGGTCAGCCCTAAGAATGCATCTTTGCCAAACCAATCCCAGCCACTAACCTGGTTGGTGGATTTAATTAACTCTGGCGGAATTGAAACGCGAAAAAACAAGTTCATGCGCGGTATGCCATGGACCACTGTGCCGACCGTATAGTGTAGGGTGGTGAGATCTGAGGTAATTTGAGCCGCTGGAACGCCTAACTCTTCTGCAAGTTCCCGAAAAAGTGCCAACTCTACCGTTTCGCCGTGGTCGATACCGCCACCCGGAAAGCCCCACCAAAGCTCGGGCGTTTCCTGCACTAACAGAACTTTGTCGTCCTGCATGATGATGGCTTTGGTAGCGACGCGGTACAAGCAATCGTCAATTTCGTTTAATCGAGGGTCTATATGCATGTGTAGACTCTACTATAGCAAAACTACCTCGCGTGGTATGCTGCCCATATGTCGCAGAAAAAATTGCGAGTGCTATATGTGCCCGGACTCGGAGACTCTCGATTGGGTGCCCAACAGTTGACACTGTTTCTTTGGCGTCTTTGGGACGTTCGCGCAGAGATTGTCCCAATGCACTGGGATACTACTGAAGCATGGGAAGCTAAGCTGGAACGTCTACTAACGGCAATCGATACCCTTGAAGCCCAAGGCTATACGGTGGGCTTGGTGGGTGTCAGCGCCGGGGCGTCGGCCGTTATTAATGCCTATGCACTGCGTAAGGCGCATCTGGTGGGCTGCGTACTAGTGGCTGGCAAAGTTAACCGTCCAGAGGCTATTGGTACGCATTACCGGCAACATAACCCGGCGTTGGTTACTTCGGTAGAGATGTGCGTGCAGTCTTTGGCACAGTTGGATGGGGCTGATCGCCAACGCATACTTTCGCGTTATGCGGTGCGTGACTTGGTGGTAGCTCAGGCGGACAGCATTATCCCTGGGGCTTGTAACCGGCAGGCTTGGACAATCGGGCACGCGGTAACTATAGGCTTCCAGTTAGTGTTTGGCGCACCTGGCTTTTTGCGCTTTTTAAAGCGTATGGCAAAAAGGCACGTCGTAGGCCGCGCCGCATAGCGGCTCCCGTACTGCTTATGCTATAGTAGCCAGTTGTTCCGCAGATCTCCGGCACAGTTCCTTTATGTAAGGCACCTCTTTCGCTGGCGGGCGTGGCGCACAGAAAATAGATACTTGCAGAAAGGGGTTATATGTTTGACGGCGTTATGGACACTGCGTTACCGGCGTATACATTGGGTCAGCTAGAGAGACTTTGTGTCCGGCTTTCTTTGCCGACGCGCATAGTAAATCACCAGCCAACCTTTTCGGCAGCTGAAACGCAGTCGGTGTTACCTAAAGGATGTCTTGTACAAAAGACGGTTACTGACCAAGTAGCAGATAAGCTATTGGCCTGGAGCGGCGTGGGTGATTTTCGTTTGTCTCGCCGGCTTTATAAGCAAGCAAATCAACTATTGGGCTCGCCTAGAACTGATGAACATACACTAAACCCACCTGATGTCGACGCTATGGCGTTTTACGGTATGCAACCAGGCCAAGTGAGTCCATTCTTTGGACCTGGTACACCCGCTATTACCGAACTGAGCGCATTGTTTTTGCTGGATTGGTCAAATGTGGATACTAAACTTTGTGTTGCCATTTCGCTTTCACTCTACGCTAGCTTGATTATCCCGGTGAGTGGCCTAGAAGCGTTACTTCGTACCTATGCGATTGCAACCTATCCCCACTTGGCAATCTATACGCTATAATTGTAAATAGTGACTTCTGTAGCCATCCAGTTGGCCGCAGTAGCGAACTATAGCGTATCCGCCTGATGTTAGTTTTTACTTTTTAAGCCATTATTTACAAGTACAAGTCGATGCGTACCGTAAAAGAAAAATCAATAACAATACTGAGTATATCCGCTGGCATTCTGTATTGTAGTTGGCCACTTGGCTATGTACTAAATCCTAAAGTCGCCCGTACGAGCCTTGCTAGTGGGCTTGAAGCGACACATCAGCCATACAACTGGGTGTTTGTAGGTGCCGATGTAGCTAGTAGCCTGCTGGCTATTGCGGCGTGTATCTTGCTGTGGCATACCTATCGAAGAGTCGCTAGGAAAAGGCCTATCTTAGTTGGTTTGTTTTGCACAATACTGTTTGCAATAGGCACTATGATGGCTGCCTTACTGCCCGAGCACTGCGTACCAAACTTAATGGTTTGCCCTGATCCGCTGCAAGATCGTTTCTTATTAATACACGGTGTCTTTAGTATCTTAGGCTCGGTAGGACTCTTTATTGCATTGGTAATATGGTGGTTTCAAAAACGTACCAACTCACTGCTGCTAACTATGTTAGTAGCATACAGTATCTTTGGGGCTATTAGCCTGATGCAGGCGGTTGTGCCGGCCGGGCGTGGCAACTGGTCGCAGGATTATTACATGACACTTTGTGGCATTCTGCTAATGTGTTTACCGACCTGTGTGGCGGTCATTGCGCCCAGCAGAAAGCTGCAAGTTGCACCAAAACGTGCTGGGAAAGGCTAGAGTCTTTTGCAAGTCCTTGGTGATCTGGTTGACGATCTCGACAGCGTACGAGCGTTGTCTGGCCTTATCTAAGGTTAACTTCTAGGGCATTTTTCATAATACCTTTTGGCCCACGGCTGCAAACTCATTTGGTAGGATAATAAAAAGGAACACGCGGCGGTGTTCCTTTTTATATGGGAGGAAGATGGCTATACAGTGGCTACAATTGTTTTACGTTTATAGAGAGTAATTGACGAAATGTACATTACTACTAAGATGCCAATCATCCAAGCTAGTGCTACCCAGGCTTTTGAGCCGGCTGTGCCGGTGGCGAGCAATGAGCGCAATGTTTCAACGATTGGCGTCATTGGCTGGTTCTTGGCAAACGTCTGCAGCGAATGGGTCATGGAAGAAGTGGGCACGAAGGTAGGGCTGATAAAAATCAGCAGCAGCAGAATGTAACTGAAGGCTCCGGCCCCTTCCATCGTTTTGGCTAGCAGGCCAAAAAACAGTGCCATCCAGGTGAGCGCAAGTGTTAAGAGTGACAGCATGCCGGCAAAGAGTAGCCATGCGCCAACTCCGGCGTGCGAACGAAAGCCGGCAGCCAAAGCCACGGCCAGTACTAGTAAGCACGAAAACAAATTAGACAGCGTCGAGGACATGGCCTGTCCGCCCAAAATTGACGACGGTGCGACCGGCATGGTGCGGAAACGGTTAATAATACCGCTCTGCAGATCCATACTCAGTCGGACGGCGGCGTAAGCGATGCCGCTGGCTACGGTCATAACTAAGATGCCAGGTGTAATGAAGTTGATGTATTTGGAACCAGTGTGCGGGCCAAAAGCACCACCAAACACATACACAAAGAGCAACATCATGGCTATAGGCATCAGCACTACAGTGATGATGGTATCAAGGCTGCGGGTAATATGATGGAAGCTCCGCTTAGTCATGGTCCAAGTGTCACGAACGTACTGCATATTATTTCTCCTTCTTGCTAGCGCCTGTAAGTTTTAAGAATACGTCATCAAGCGTTGGCGATACCTGCGAGAACTCGGCCGGTTCAATATGCGCATCGCGCAACTGGATGAACAACTGAGCTACCTGCGCCGTACTGCCATTAGTGGCAATAGAAAGTGTTACGGCATCATTCGCGGTAACCTGGTAATGACTAGCCAGGGCTGTCTTGGCGACGTTGCACTCGTCCTCGGACACAAAGCTAAAGGTGATGTGGCTACCAGTCACTAGCTTCTTAAGCTCGCTTGCGGTGCCGGTGGCGACAATCTTGCCTTGGTGTAGCACCGCAATGGTGTCGGCTAGCTGATCGGCTTCTTCGAGGTATTGGGTGGTCAAGAATACGGTGGTGCCGCCGCTTGCTAATCCCCGAATGGTCTGCCACATGTCGCTCCGGGCTTCTGGGTCGAGCCCGGTGGTCGGTTCATCAAGAAAGATTACTGAAGGTTTGCCAATTAAACTCATGGCGATATCAAGCCGGCGGCGCATACCGCCCGAAAAAGTCGCTACACGGCGATCGGCTGCATCGCTTAGATTAAACTTTGCCAGTAACTCGGCGGCGACTTTTAGGGGGTCTTTTGCGTGCCGTAAATCGCCGATAAGCTTTAGGTTCTCGCGGGCCGTTAGCCGATTGTCGACCGCTGCAAACTGACCAGTAAGGCTGATGCGCTCACGGATCTTGCTGGGTTGCTTCGCTACATCGATGCCGTCGACCATGGCACTACCACCGTCGGCTTTTATAAGCGTGGTCAAAATGTTGATAGTCGTGGTTTTACCGGCACCATTACTGCCCAGCAAGGCGAAGATAGAGCCTTTCTTAACTTCGAGGTTGACACCCTTTAGAACGTCCACCTTCTTAAACGATTTCTGCAGATCATGTACTTCGATCGCGTTTGGTCTGTTTTCCATGGCTGGTCCAGCTCCTTATTGTATTTCTATGGTGTCTACGTTAGCACCGGCACCCTTTAAAAGTGCGTAGGTGACTTTGTCCATTTTGGTGCCATCAAAGATAGTGTGTTTTACCTCGGTGTGATGGAATGATACGTCGTGCAGGGTGGCGTTTTTAAACGAGGTGTTTTTGAGCGATGCGCCGTTAAACGCAACGCTGTTTAGCTCTTGATTATCAAACGAGACACCGCCTAAATCGGAATGACCAAAATCGGTGCGTGTGAGTTTTGCACCGGCAAACGTAGCATTTTTTAGGGCCGAAGCTCGGAACTTCGTGCCCGTTAGGTCGGCGTCATTAAACTTGGCGTTCTGTAAGTCGCTTGCGGCAAACGTAGCTTCTTGGACATTAGCGCTAACAAATGATGTATCCCTAAGGGCTGCAGCTCGGAACTTGGCAGTGCTAAGGTTTGAGCGGTCAAAGTTTGTACCCATGAGTGCGCTGTAGCTGAAATCTTGTCCGGCTAGGTCGCTGTCACTCAAATCGGCTTGCTTTAGCACCGTTGCACCAAACTTAGAGATACCCATAGCAGCCTTAGCTTGCTCGAATGTATTCTTAAGTGTTTCGCGCAAGCTTGGTTCGGGTTCTATAGCCTGTTCTGCCTGGGCGTGCGGCACTTGTTCCATAATCTCTTTAACATCGCCGAATGAGTCCACGGTTGCCTGGTAGGCCTCCTCATCGCTCAAGCCTTGTTGCTGTAAGTCCTGGTACTTCTCGGTAAGGTTAGCAAGTAGTTCTTTTACCACTTCTGTACGGGCCGGAAAGTCACCGTAAGGGGCGAAAGCTTTATCTAGAAATTGACTTAGTTTTTCTTCCATAGTTTCTCCTTATCTTTACAAAAGCTTCTCTAGAATCCGCTTGGCGTGATCCCAGCTCTGCTTGTTAGTTTTATACAAAGTTTGACCACTTGCGGTAATGTGGTAGTACTTGCGTCGGCCACCTTGCGATTCATCACCCCAGTACGAAGTAATATGCGCATCTTTTTCGAGGCGCTTGAGGCTGGAATACATAGTGGCTTCCTTTAACTCGTACGAATTGCCAGAGCGCTCATATACGAGCTTGGTAATTTCGTAACCATATTTGTCGCCATCCGTTAGTAACCCAAGGATGATGGTGTCGGTGTGTCCGCGCAGTAAATCTGATGATAGATTGCTGTCTGACATAACTACATCATAAGGCACATTACTATGACTGTCAAGGTAGTTTACTAAAAATAGTAAAA
>CAYZGW010000011.1:2322-21769 GCA_964478195.1 uncultured Candidatus Saccharibacteria bacterium | reverse complement strand
AATAGCATTTTATATTTTGATTTTACGCCAAGGAGCCTCCTCTACACTACTTAGCGAAATCGTAGGCGCGACAGAAGCCTGTGGGGCTGCTGGCGCAGGGGTCAACTCGTACAAACTCACTTGCAATACCTTTGTAAAAGTCGGATGGATCAGCCGTCAAGGCTGGAATTTTTATGATCGCTTCTACGATCTGATTTTCTGGATGGTTCGATGGTTCATAGGTTGGTGAATCTGGTAAGCCGCTCGTATCTTTGAGGATCATCTTTATTGTATCGCCTATTTTTAAATCGTTGAAACTGCTTTTGGTACCTTCGTTGTATACTACAAGATTGCCGTCAAATCTTGCGTAGACCTGGTTAGGCTTAGTGACGCGCATTGCTGAATCATAGTGTGAATCGAGGCTAACGGTAATGCTGCCAGCAGAGATGCCAGTAATGGTATATGCCTCAGTCGAGTTGCCTTGCTTCTCGGTTGGCAGCGACTTCTCTACGGCGGATATAGCATTGTTGCTGATGTTTTCTTCGCAGACACCTTGTAGACTTGATTGCAGCTGTGTATCGGTTAGCTTAGAGCCCTCGCGAACTTCGTAGTAGACCTTTTCGTCTATAGTTTTAGGCGGATTGCCATCAAGTCCATCAAAGAAGTGACAGTTCTGTGTATCGTAACTTACGATGCGGTTGCCGCTGGGCAATGGCCTCAAAGCGGTTTGCGTAACAGTTGGGGAGGGCCAAAGGGTTATGGCCGCCGCAGTTCCTCCGAGTAGTAGTGTCCCCACGGTCATACCAAACCCTAGCTTGGTATGCAGTTTTTGCAGCGTTCTATCTTTCCAGCTCTGTGGTTGTTTTTTCTGAATGCGCATAAGGACTCCTTCTGTAAAATTGGTTGGTAATGGTCGTGTTGGTTTTGGGGATGATTTTTGTAAGGCGTGATGTAAATCTTTCACGATAGCTCCTTTCGTAGCTCATCTTTGGCGCGAAATAACCAAACCCGGACAGAGTTAATCGGTGCACCCAGGGCGTTTGCTATGTCGGCATACTCCAGACCCTGCCAGTAATACAGACTTATGACGGCTCGGTATCTTGGTTGCAGGTGATTTACCATTTCCTGTAACTCGTGCATCTCGGCAGTATGGTGCGGTGACGGTTCGCCGGTGGGTAATGTGTCAATAAGCTTGTCGCCAGGCGTGGTGACTTTGGTGCTGTGGCGAATATAATTCAGGCATTTATTAGTACTGATCTTGAATAGCCAAGTGCTGAATCGGTAGTCTGTATTGTATTTTTTAAGTTGGTAATATGCGGTGATGAATGTTTCCTGCGTCATGTCCTCGGCAGCATCTTCGTCGCGTACTACTGCAAAACAGTGATGGTAGATCGCGTTTTTATAACGGTCGACAAGTTGGCCATAGGCTTCGGTGTCGCAATGGAGTGTTTGAGCGATAAGCTCTGATTCATCGGTGTTTTGCATACTATATATACACCTGAATATAGTGATAAGTTACACAGATGTGCAGTTAATCTCCTGCAGAAGAAATATAACCCACGTAGGTAACCAAAATAGGAGGCTACGTAGTCGTTGCCTCCTATGATGTACGGTAATGCTTTTTATGTATATTTTACGACCGAAAGCATTAGAAATATCAGTGATAGTACAGTAAATAGCACGATTTGCAACTGGACACGCATGCTGTGCGGTTCTGCCACTAGGCTGGAGTGTACGGCTGGAGAGTGCTGAGTGCGGGCGCTAGATCTTTTAGTGCCCGCACCTTTTCTGATTGTTTTTCTGGTAGTTGCCATAGAGCTTTTTGCTTAGTTGCGTTTTACTTGGTTACTGAAATTGTCTTGCTCTGCTCGGCAGATGGTGCATTTACGATCAGGCGACCGTTGGCGTCCTTAGCAATCTTGTAGCCAGTACCATTAGTGGCGCAAACGGTGCTACATTGGGGGTCTTTAGGGATGGATACCACATATTTTCCGTTGGTAGTTAAGGCGGTCAGGTCTACTAGGCCTGTGCATGACGCTGCGCCAGTGGCACAGATTTCGGTAGCGGTGGTAGTGATGCCAGCTGGCAAGGTACCATTGTTGTCGAGTGAGTACTGATAGGTGGCGTTCAAGATGGTGTTAACATCGGCTGAACGCTGGGAATTGCGCGTGTCGCCCAAGTTTTTACCGGGATTGATAGCGATGATAACAATACCGGCAAGGATTGCAATAATCGCGACAACTAACAAGACTTCCAGAAGTGTAAAACCCCTCTGGTTGTTTTTGATGCTTTTTACTGTTCTTAGACTAAGCATGGACCCCACCTTTCATTGAATTACCTTTATGTTCCATCTCGCTCGCTAACTTACCTCTTGCCAAGAAGTAATGCTTATGCTTGATGAACCAATTGTAGCATAGACGGCAAGCTTGCGGACAGCTGCACCAACGGTTGCCGTGGTCGTTATGGTGCGCGTGCTTGCACCCGTAGTGGTAACGATGTAGTTGCAATTACCGGCACCAAGTGTCAAAGAATTGGTGCCGGTATAGCTGGTGCTGTCGTGAATTTGCTGTAAGGCCTCTTCGGCACAGGCGTTGGCTAGCTGCCGAGCCTGGATAGACTGCTGGGTTATGAGGGCGCTGCGCTGCGCGTCGGTGCCTATAGTGAGCAAAACCAGGGCGATGGCAGTCGTGGCCGCACCCACAATTAGCAGCATAAGCAGTGCGATGTAGCCTCCTTGCATTGCACTTTTTTTGTTCATGGTCGTATTGCCGCCGAAGTAGTGAAGGTTTGGGTGTAGTCGTATTCATTGCGGCCGGCGGTGTTAACACGGTTCAATGTGAAGCTGATTTGTACAATGCCCGAAGTGCCGCTGCGGCTTAGATTTTTAACGGTAAAGTTGGTGACCTGTATTTTGCTATTCGTAAGCGCCACGGCCGTGCCCGACCCCTCTTGTACCTGGAGTGTGGCGCCCAAGACGTTAAAAATGGTGGGGCTGAGGTTGGCCGTCGGTACTACTAGTGTTAGCGAGGAACTGCTGGCCCCTAGTGCTGGTGCAGTGATGCTGGTGGCGTTTCGGATTGTTTGAGTCAGGTAATCCATGGCAAACGTGCCTTGGTCATTTACCTCGCTGATGGTTTGATTTTTAACTCGGGCGTCAGCCACTAAGCCAAAAAATCCCACAGTTGCAGTCAAGAGCACGCCTACAATTGCAACATACAGCAATAACTCGATGAGGGTGTAACCGGCTTGGGATTGCAGTGTGTTGGAGGTGTGCATATTAATTTGGACCAAAAATGGCCGCCTCCTGAGCGGTGTTAGATGTGGCGCCTATCACGATGTTTTGTGTGGCGCTGTAGGCAACACCCGTTAAATTGATCGAGCCTGTTTGGTTGACATTGCTAAGCAGTGCCGGACTAGCGGTATTGGCGAGGTTGACTACTTGGAACTCCCCGTTTGCATAATTAGTGCCAGCAAAGGCGTAGTTTTGGGCTGGGTCAACATCGATATCGTTAATGGTACCGGGCAGTGTTACGCTGCCACTGACCACAGGAATAAGCGGTGTGGCGTTATTAATGGTGGAGAGCGTGATACCCTGCCCAACCACGATGGTGTTACCGTAACCGGCAATGGTAGTGGCGTCGGTGGTGCCGCTTAAGTTGATAGAAGTTCCTAGTGTAACCAGTGCCGGCACTGACACATTAAGTACCAGCACTTCCTACGTGTCCGAACCGGTTGCAACGTAGGCGGTGGTACCGCTTATATACACTTCATTCATGGCGACATTTAAGCTATAGCCACCAGTGCGCGTGGGACTGGCGGGGTTTGATGCATTAATGATAACGAATTCATCGTTAGCGCTGTTGGCAGCGCGAGATAAGTAGACAGTCGTACCAACGGCGTAAACCCCGAGCCCATTGGCGGTGCCTGCTGCGTTGTAGCTACCAGCAAGTGACGGTGTAGTAGGAGTGGCGATGTTT
Organism: uncultured Candidatus Saccharibacteria bacterium; assembly: GCA_964478195.1. Lineage (GTDB taxonomy): Bacteria > Patescibacteriota > Saccharimonadia > Saccharimonadales > UBA4665 > JAJZCD01. Next base: position 17,813 of record CAYZGW010000011.1, on the reverse strand, counting down.
ACAATTTGTAGCTCAGTAGTGTCGGAAGTATTGCTAACGTATGCGTAGTTGCCGCTGACTGCGATATTCGTGGGGGTTCCTGCTAGGGTGAGCGTACCGACAACGGTTGGGCTGGTGGGCGTTGCAATGTTCAGCACAAAAAAGTTTGGGCCCGTGGCACTATTTCGTACTAAGTAGGCATATGATCCGCTGGTAGCGACTTTGTACCCAGCAATAGTACCGGTAAGATCTAACCCGGCATATTGACTAGGAACTGCCCATGACTTGGGGAGTGAAGACAGCCAATTGGTGAACTCGGTTGCAATATCGGCTTGTCCGCTGCCAGTAGTGCCTGTCCAGACTACATGGCTGGTAATGTTTTTGCGGTTGCTGCCGTTTGAAGCTATGGTGATGGAGCGGGTGTAAATGCCACTAGTGTCAGAACTGCCAGAGAGCGTCCAGGTGTTACCGTTTTGGACTAGGCCATAGGTTCCATCAACCAGGTTGGTGTAACCGGCGTTTCGGATGTTACGGGCAGCTTCTATGCCTTCATCAGCCAGGTAATCAGCACGCATTTGCTCGCCGCTATCCGCTGTGGAGCCTCGGCCGTACACTACAGCGCCAATTAACCCCACTGTCAAAAATCCAAAGATAGTCACTGCTAGCAGTGCTTCGACCACCGAGAAACCGGGCTGATTCCTAGTAGTCCACAACACCTTTGGCATTGATCGTAATCGTCCTTGTGATGTTAGTAGTGCTAGCTAGCGCAAGCGAGCCGGTAGTGTTCGGAGTACCCGAGAGTTTGGTAAATAAAAGCTCGCCTAGGCCGCTGAACGTAATAGAAGCGGGGATGCTGACGGTTTCATCGTAGCTAGTATCATGGCCAGAAAAAGCGACGCCCTTAAAGAGCGTTACGGTACCGGTTTGAAATTCTACGCCCCAGGCACTGTCGCTTTTGGCTCCGCGCGAATAGGTTTCGGCCCGTCGAATCATAGTGGCGACACTCTGGGTAGTGAGATCTAGATCGTTGCGTCGCACAAATGATTCGTACAGGGGCAATGAGAGCCCGGTGAGCATAGTGATAATCGCTACGCTAAGTAGTACTTCTACAAGTGTAAAACCGGCTGACTTCACTGGTTGAGTCCTCCGACTAGGCTATAGATGGGCAATATTACTGATATAGCGACCACCATTACGCCCCCGGCTACCAGTACCAGTAAGACTGGCTCCATAATGGTCTCTAGATTTTGTGTGGTGAGATCAGATTTCTGCTCGTAGGTTTTGCCGATAGTGAGTAGCACTTCTGGTAGTGCGCCGGAACGCTCGCCGGCGATCATCATTTGCTGTACGGAGGCTGGCAGTATCTTTTGGCTATGAGCGTATTTCTTGAGACTGTCTTTAAAAGTAAAGCCTTCGTTAATCGACTCGGACAAATGTCGGCACAGCTTCTGATATTGTGGCATAGTCGAGGCTTGCTCCAGTAGTGTCAGCGCCTGCGTGACTGGTAAATCAGCGTCCATTAGGGTGCCCAGCAAATACCCAAACTGGGCAACTTCCACTTCTCGGATCAAGCGCCCGATGCCTGGTATATGAAACAATAGCGTCCGACCAATACGTTTGGTGCCCGGTGCTGCAAACAAGACGTAGCCTAGCAGCAAGCACCCCCCAATAAAGGCCGGTACGGCAATCAGACCATGGACTTTCAAGAAAGTGCCAAAATTAATGAGTACCCGAGAAATGGCCGGTAGTTTTACGCGTAGCTGTGCGAACGTAGTGGCGAGGCGGGGTAATAAAAACCAGGCTACACCTAGCCCGACAATAACCGTCAGGCTGATTACAAAGGTTGGATAGATCAGTGCCGAGCGGACTTTGGCGGTAAACGTATGGCGCTTGGCTTCTTGTACGGCGGCGAGCTGCAGGTTTTCTACTAGGTGCCCCGAGGCTTCGCCCAGCTTAACGAGCGCCAATGTTTGGTCACTGACGATTCCCGACCGCTCCAGGCTGTCAGCAAGGTTATAACCGGCACTAATATCTTCCTGCATACCACTCAGTGCTTTTTTAAACGGGCGGCTACGAGCGTTAACTAGCAACGTATCAATCGCTTCGCCAATCGGTACAGCCGATCTTAGGAGCAAGCTTAAATTTTCACTAAAATATTCTCGCTCTTTGTAGCTTAGGTGCAAGCGGGTTCGCTTAGCGGGTCTATGCTGCTTTGCCATAGTAGATTACGTAGCCGCCGGTGGCACTACGCGGAGGACTTCCGAAAGCGTAGTTATACCTAGTTTTACTTTATCAATGCCATCGTTGAACATTGGCTTGCTGCCCTGTTTACGCGCCAATTTTTCGATGGCTAGCGTGGATGGATTCTGCAAAACAAGCTCCTGCATCTCGGGGGTGACTTCTATAATCTCGAACAGCGCTTTGCGACCCTGGTAGCCGCTGCCAGCGCAGACGTTACAGCCCTTGCCTGCGTACACGGTGGCATTCTTTTTAAAATATGACGCCCACGTAACGCCGCTGGGGCGAAGTGCACCCAGAGCTACGCTGGCGGGCAAACTATAGCGACAGTGCGAGCAGATTTGGCGTACTAATCGCTGGGCGATAATGATTTCTAGCGTTGACGACAATAAAAACGGTTCAACGCCGATGTCAATAAGCCGTGGTATGGCAGTGGCTGCATCGTTGGCATGAAACGACGAGAGCAGTAGATGGCCGGTGAGCGCAGCGTTTACCGAAATCTCGGCGGTTTCCTGATCGCGGATTTCGCCCACTAGGATGATGTCGGGGTCTTGTCGCACGATGGCGCGTAGGCCCTTTGCAAACGTCATATTGCCATTTTCGCGTACCTGAATTTGGTTCGTCTCCGGCATTTTATATTCCACCGGGTCTTCAATGGTGGTGATGTTGACGTCGGGCTTGTTTAAAAGCTTTAAGAGCGAGTAGAGTGTGGTGGTTTTGCCAGAACCAGTGGGGCCAACCGTTAGAATCATACCGAATGGCTTGGCGATATTCCGCTCTACGATCTCGTGGTGTTGGTCGTTAAATCCCACTTCGGCAAAACTGAAGCCGGCAACATAAGCGCCTAGTACCCGCATAACGATCTTTTCGCCTTCCACGGTCGGGATTAGTGATACACGTAGATCCACATGTTGCTCGCTGCTTACGCGCTGCATAGCACCGTCCTGAGCGGTCAGGTGCTCGTCGATGCGCATGCCGCTCTCAACTTTTACGCGGTTTAGGATGTTATCGTAGTATTCTTTGGGCAATTCCCCTGCTTCGCGCAAAGCACCGTCGACGCGAAAGCGTACGACCACCCGTTCGCCGCGGGGTTCGAAATGGATGTCACTTGCTCGGAAATTTAAGGCGTCCTTTATAATTTCATCGACAATTTCAGGAGCGACACGCTTGCCGGTGTTTATAATATCGGAAAAGCGGGTAGCAAGCGGTCGCTCATATAATTCAAACGCCTGGTCAATAAATTCCGGCAGCGTGTATACCACGCCAACTTTTTTGCCCGGAAACAGTTTTTTGACTTTGCCGACGTCAATCTTTTCTGGCTGATCGGTGGCGACAATCGTCCGTTTGTCGTCTGTTTTGACTATCACTAGGCGCTGTTCACGTGCGGTATCTTCTGGTATAACTTGTATCTCTGTTTTGGTAACTGGCCGCTGGCTGAGATCGGCAAATGGCAACTTGTAGGCTTCGGCCAGTGCTTGTCCTAACAGGTTTTTACTGAGCAGCTGCTCGCGGATGAGGTAGCCAATATATCCAGTGCTATCGTGAGCAGCCTTTTCGGCAGCCGTACTATCTGCCTCGGAAATGTAATTTTCCTTGAGCAAGATGGCTTTAATTTTGTTTATGTCTGGATACATGGGGCCCACCCTAAAAGTACTGCTAGTTACGCTTTCTTGACTTCTTCTACGATCACGGATAACGGTGTATCGGACTTAATAAAGTACTTTTTGGCTCCAGCGCCCAAAACGCGTGATTCGTCCTCGTGCTGGCTTAGATTGGAGAGTACGAATACAATGGGTTTTTTAGGCTTGTTTTGCAGCTGCCTCAAAACCTCGAAGCCATCCATAACAGGCATCATCATGTCCAGCAAGATTACATCAAACGAACCCTCTAGGATAAGCTTCAGTCCGTCCTCGCCATTGTTTGCGACAGTGGTTTCAAAGCCCTCGTAGCGTAGTTTGAGCTCAAGCGCGTGTGCTAGGGGCCGCTCGTCTTCAACTATTAGTACGCGTTTTGTCATGTTCTGCAGCCTCCGATTGGTATGGTTTTATTATACATAAGTTACTTTCTGCGCTTGGCCTTAAAGGGCAGCACAACGTAAAAGGTGGTGCCAACGCTGTCCATGGACTCAAACCAAACTTTGCCACCCATTTTCTCTACCACTTCTTTTACAATATATAGCCCTAATCCAGTCCCTTCCACGTCTAGTTTGCGTACATTGTCGGCCCGGAACATTTTACTGAAGATTCGCATCTGATCTTCTTTAGGGATGCCGTAACCGGTGTCAGCGACCGAAAACAGCCAATAAGAACTGCCCGATTGCAGACCGCTAGCCTCTACGTCTTGCTTGCTTGCCTTTTTGAGGGTGAGGCTCACGGAGCCTTTGGCGGGCGTGTATTTAACGGCGTTACTCATTAGGTTTTGGACTATCATACGCAGTTGTTTTGGATCGGCAGTAACATCTGGTAGCGCAGTGAGGTCTTTGGTAAGACGCAGCTTCTTGCTTTGGACAGAAACGGCCAGCTCTTTTTCTAGACTTTCTATCAGTTCTTTTACGTTGGTGGGTGCTGGTTCGTTATGCAATTTGCCCACTTCTAGCCTGGAGACGTCCAGAAGTGAATTAACCAGTTCTACCATTCTTTGACTGCCCTCAAAGATCTCATCGACGTATTCATGCTGGCTTTTATTAAGCTTGCCCGCGTCGCCGCTGAGTAGCATCTCACCGTACCAGTTGATGGCGGACAATGGCGTACGTAGCTGATGACTTGCTAATGACACGAATTCATTCTTGGCTTTGTCGAGTTCATATTCTTTAGATATATCGCGAAAAACAATAATGGCACCGATAACCTTATTACGGACGTCACGAATCGGCGCAGACGAATCTGCAACCTGAATCCGCTTGCCATCGGCGCGGACCAGTACGGTGTGCTCTTCCATATTCGTGAGGCGGCCAGCCAAGGCTTGGTCGACGAACTTTGTTGCGGGCTTGCCGTTTTTTTCTAGTTCAAATTGCAAGACGGTGTCATAAGGTTTGCCTACGGCATCTTGTTCGGTGATACCACAGATTTCTTGGGCGGCCGGATTGATCAGTGTCAACCGCCGATGATTGTCGATAGCGAAGACGCCGTCGCCGATGCTGCTTAAGATAGCAGTGCTTTTGCGGTTGTTGGCAACAGCTTTATTGCGCTCAACCTGTAGGTCGGCGGTAATGGCATCTGCCAGATCCAATGCTCGTTGCCGCGCACGCCATAGTATTAGGAACAATAGCAGCAGAAACGCCGAAAATAGCTGGCCTGCCAGAAGAATGAATGCGGGTGCGCGCACTTGCCCGTCGCCGACACCGAATGTCTTATCGGCATGTACGCTAAGCTGCCATGTCTGGTTAGCGACTGGTAATGTACGGGCCGCGCTGTAGCTATCTGAGCTGGTATTTTTGTGGGATGCAAAGACTGTCTTGTGATTGGCCGAATCGATAATGCTGACGTCGACATCTTTCAGGAGGTTGCTGTGCTTGAAAAGGTTTGAGAAAAAGAGTTTATAATTGAGCACCGCATTAACTACGCCCATTGGTTGCGGATTGGCCGCAGTTGCCACTGGCGTAGTCAAGAAGAAGCCCTGATAAGGGGTTGGAGTATTAACCCCTATGGTAATAGTGCCAGAGCCATAGATACCGTTACTGCTGAGCGCGCTGTTATAAATATCAGTTCGGTTTGGGATAGAAGTAAGATCTAGTCCAACGTTTGCAGAGGAGCCTGTTGCGGTGTACATCAGAATAAAGTGCCTAGCTGCTGACGTTTTGGCGATGATGGTAAAGGGCTTGCCATCTGGCATAAAACCGTCCCGGTGGACTTGAGCTATAAAAGCGGGCAGATTGGCGTCACTAACTGCTGCTACAAAAATAACTGATTGCAGGCCGGGATAGTTTTTGGCAAGGTCTAGTGATTGGTAGTAGGTGCTGAAATCTGATGGGCTCACATGGTCGCTGGCGGCAAATAATCCACTAAAGCCACGCAGCGAGTTGGTATAGGCTTGCATGTGACTGGCGGTGATGTCCTCGATGTCTTCAGTGCGTATACGTAACGCTTGAGTTGTTTGCATATGATTGCGATTAATAGCTTGCTGCCAAATACCATAGGTGGCGGTCTGTACGGCTAGTAATGCCAACATTACCAACCAACCGGTACGGCTGACTTGTTGCAGCACATTCTTTCCGAGCTGCCGGTACAAGATCAAAAGCAGGAGCGTTGCCGCACAAATTACAAATGCAATAGCCAAGTTCCAGGCCATCACGAAGTTGCCTAGGCTGTATATAAAATCGTGCGCGTACAATTGTCCAAACACATTAAAAATGGCTATGCTGCCCACTATGAAAGTGGCAATATACTCCAAAACCTCGGTGCGACGACCTTTTCGACCAGCTAAAAACGCTACTGAACCCATAGCAAGAAAACAGAGCGCAGCTGAGCCTGCAACTTTCACTGGTGCCCCACTTGCGGCGAGCCGGTTCCCATAGAGCAAATAGCTGCTATGCACTGGCAAGAGTGCTGTTAAGCCAAGCAGTATGGTGATGGTGCCGCCCCAGTGTAGCCAGCGCCATTTCTTGGCCCAGTACGCAAAAAAACCAAAACCAATGATGATGATACCTATAGCAGATAGTGGGTTCATTGGTCGTAGCGACGGTATCCAGCGGGTTAGTGTGCTGTTATGTATTTGCCAGCCCAGCAGTGTTGAGGCGCCAATAAGCATTATGGCAGTGCCGGCAAGCGGGCCGATCCGCAAGGGTTTTGGCTTTGGTACGCGCATCGTTTCGAGCCATTTGTAGGCCTTGCGCTTGCTGGTAAAGAATCTGACATTTCGACCAACACCCGAGGATCGAATTACGTAGAGTGCTACGCTGGCAAGCGCGCCTTTGCCCAAGATTGCACAGGCATCAATCGATAAATCTGATAAAAGACGGCGTCCTTCTAGGCGTCCTTCGCTGGTGGAGTCGGATATGTGTAGCGTTTGAATGTCTACCAGCGCCAATGTTTTCTTATTCTGCTCACGAAGTGTATCGAGGTGTGTTAAAAAATCTTTATTAAGCGTCTTTACACTTTCGCCGGTTTGCCTGCCTTGCATAGTTAGCACAATCACGCCATTCTCGTTCATAGCGACACTATTCCCAGACGGGTCGTGAAGTGCTTGAGCCATACTGCTTATGATAGTTTGCGTAAGCAGTATGCGTCAACGCATGTAGGCTAGAATCTGCTGGCTAGTTCATTAATAGTTAATGAAGTGTCTGGATGCTGATGCGGTGATTTTGTGGCCCTTTTATTACTGTTAATGGTAGTAGTTATAGACCGATATATAGCGTATGGCTAGCGCCTGCCGACGCTACGAGTGCTTGCGTTTTGGACTGAGCCGGCACATACTAAGTAATGCTAAGAGGCGAACAACTTGGGTGATAATAAGCAACCGTTGCAAGGCCTGTCTGCGAAATTGGCCGGTCGGCAACGTCCAACTAAGGTTATTTATATTTCGACGTATATTCCGCGGCGCTGTGGAATAGCAACGTTCACTAAAGATCTCACTAACTCCATTAACAGTCTGAACCCGCACGCGCTAGCGGAAATTATTGCCATCAACGATGAAGTGCAAGAGCACGATTATCCATGGGAGGTAAAACTGCGCATCGGTCAAAATAATCCGCAGGATTATAGTATGGCCGCCCATTACATAAATCAGTCATCAACTGATATCGTTAACCTACAGCATGAGTTTGGGTTGTTTGGTGGTGTATCGGGTGACTATTTGCTTCCCCTGCTTGATAGTATCGAAAAACCGTTAGTCACCAATTTTCACACTATTTTGCCAGAACCAGACACGCACGAAAAATATGTGATCCAGCGGATTATTGAATGCTCGGCTGCGGTGGTGGCGATGACGGAAAGCTCTCGTCAGATTTTGCTTGATGTCTATGATTGCCCTCCCGAAAAGGCAGTGGTGATTCACCATGGTGTGCCAGATTTTGCGTTTAATAGCATTGTTTTGCACAAGAAACGCTTGCGGATTAAAGCCGAACCGATGATTTTGATGGCAGGGCTAATTGGCCCTTCAAAGGGTTTTGAGTATATGATTGACGCCATGCCAGCGATTGTAGCTGAAGCTCCCAATGCAAAACTGTATATAGTGGGCCAAACGCATCCCCACGTATTGCACCGCGATGGCGAATCCTATCGTAACGGTCTGAAGCGCCGGGTACGCGGTAACAACGTGTCCAGAAACGTAGTATTCGTAAATCGTTATCTGGACGATGACGAGCTGCGCCGCTACTACTTAGCTGCCGATTTCTTTGTAACGCCGTACCCAGGTATGCAGCAACCTACTTCTGGCACGCTTGCTTGGGCAGTTGGTGCGGGCAAGGTCTGTATTTCCACGCCGTATCATTACGCCCGGGAGATATTAAGCGAAGGTGCCGGGATACTAGTGCCACCAAAAGATAGTCTGGCGCTAGCCAAAGAAATTGTCGATCTGTGTAAAGACGCAGCCAAGCAGTTAGCGGTCCGTGAGCGGGCTTATAAAAGGGGCCGTCAGATGACCTGGTTTAATACCGGTCTTAAATACTTGAATCTGTTTGAGCTGGTGCGCCAGACCCAAGAGGCCGAAGCGGCGTGAGCAGTGTTCTAACACACATTCGCTGGCTAACTGACGATTTTGGTGTTTGGCAGCACACTAAAGGTGATGAGATCCACCGCGAAATGGGCTATGCGCTTGATGATTCCGCTCGCGCGCTGATTGTATATTTGCTATATGGCGACACCAAGCATGCTAAAATCTGCCTGGATTACTTAGTGGCTTCCCAGACGGCGGAGGGCTTTGTGGGTTTTTACGATGAACATCGGGCACCGCTTGATAGCAATAGCTCTGACGATGCGCACGCTTTGGCTGTTTGGGCATTAGCCGAGGCTATCCGGCAAGATTTTTATGCCACTGAGGCACGTAAGCTACTAGACAAAGATAAAACTAACCTCACCGGTCTGGTAGAGCGTGGCTATAAACACACGCTTGCCTATCTATTGCTGGCCTACTGTGCGCTTAGTGACCAAGCCGCTGCTGACGAAGTAGCTGGTGCGCTCCTTGCTCAATTCGATAGCAAAATCGGCTGGTTTGGCGATCAGATGACCTACGCCAACGCCGTGATGCCTTGGGCGCTACTGCGTTACAATCAAACCCTCCACTCTGCTAACAAAGCTACTATTGATAAGGTGGTGCACAAGAGTATTGAAACACTGGAGGATTACTGTCGGATTGGCGTAATTCCAGCGCCAGTAGGTAATCGCATCTGGCAACGCGTTGGTGCAGTAGAACGAGACATTTACGGTCAGCAGCCAATCGACCCTGGCTTCATGGTACTGTTTTTGGCAGACGCTTACAAAACATATGGCGACGCTAATCTTGCTCGCCGGACCGACGATTGGATGCGTTGGTTTTATGGCAATAATATCTATCAAACTAGTCTGATTTCTAAGCGACACGGCTGTGGTGATGGTCTGTACGCCCTGCCCCGCGGCGTATGCGACAATAAGGGTGCCGAGTCGGTCATATTGTATCTATGGGCGCGCTACGCACACCAGCAGATTTGGCCGCTAAAGAGTAAATAGCAACGTAGGAGTACTGTATGTCCATCAAACAAGCCACTGACTCGAATCACTTTTGGGCAGAGCGCTACGGCCATATCTGTCCGTCTAAGCGCGGTAAAGTTATTAGCGTGCAAGGTATCGGCACTAAAGACGGCTATAATCCAGCATTTTATGAGGACGAAAACGGCCAGGTCCTTGCGTTTCGCTGTGAAGCGCGTACCAGCAATTCGGCTGACCCCGTTTCATACCGGCCTAGCATTGCATTTACGCGGCCCGATAAGCGCGGTATTTGGCGTCTTGCCAGAGACATTGAAGCATTTGGCATGATGGAAGACCCGTTCCTGTTTTATGTGGGTGAGTCCGGCAACAAGCAACTGATCTTTGGAGGTGTATGGGTTCGCAATATGCATGGCGCCATTGTGCCACGCACCGAGTTTTACCGCGGCAGCTCGTTAGAGAAGCTGGAGCGTATTCCGTTTGCGGTTATCGATAACATGAAAGACGTGCGTTTTTTGCAGCTGCCCGATGGTCGCCTACTAATTTGCCGCCGGCCCTGGGGTGACAAGTATATGCGTGGGCGGATTGCAATACACGTAATTGATTCATTGGATGATCTGGTTGATCTTGACAAGGTTGAGCTGCCACTGCTGGCGCTGCTTGATAGTTGTCAAGAGGAGTCAGATTGGGTTGGTGTTAACAACATGTACCTGCTTACCGATGAGACTGGCAAGGCGTGTGTTGGCTTACTGGGACACGTAGCATTTCAAGATACTGAGGGTGATTTGCATTACGCAGCTTGTACATATACGATTCCACTGAGTGACTTATTGAGTAATAAGTTGCATAAGGCCTGTCCTCAGATTATCGCTACTCGTGGCTGCTTTGAAGATGGCCCTGCCAAGGCCGAAAACTTGCACGACGTTGTTTTTCCTGGCAGCCTGCAGCACCTAGAAGGCGACCAGTATCGCCTATGGGCTGGGTTGTCAGATGCCCGAATCGGCTGTATAGAGCTGAGCGACCCATTCCGTATGCATACAGCATAGTAAGCTCGCTACGGCTACAGAGCGCTTTTATATATCACATTAAAAACCTTCCCCGTAGCGCTCGCGCATACGGGCAGTGTGCTCTTTGATGTCTACCAAGTAGGCTTCGGCTGCAGTTTTGCCGGCCAGCAGGTCGGCGCCAATCTGCTCTGACATGCGGCCGTTTTCTGCGCGTAAAGAGGGATTGTCAAGCGTCCAGCCATCCGGGTATTGATGCGAACGCTGAAAGCGGCCGTTACCAATCATCCAATTGGCGTAGGCCTCCATAACGGTGGGGCCATCCGGTGCGTCTGCCGGTTTTTCGCTGGCATGGCGATCGATAGCATGTATGCCGTTAACAGTGGAATGTATTTGCACCCCATGCGCCATAAGTACTTTGCCGATCGTGCGTACTCCGGCTCGCTTTGAAAAACCATCCTCAATGCCTAGTCCGGCACCAAGATCAAGTGACTCTGGCGTTGCCAGCGGATAGAGATCAACTCCGGCTACGCTGCGGGCCAGAGGGTCGGCCGCATGCTTGCCGCGCTGGCTTTTTGTTGCTTCATCAAAGGTAGTATCTAGGGTTGTGTTGTACATTCGCTGAGCATCATTGGGGTCGAAATCGAGCTGCAGGGCATGGCTTTTTAGCAGGCGTGCTGAACGTAATTCGTCGTGACTTAGTGGCCGGTCCTTAAACCGGCCGCCGCCATAGTCGGCATCTGTATAAGGGTCGATAGCCAGCGCCAACAGGCGGTCATGAGTTGGTGCGCTGATGTTGGCCAAGTGCTGTTGCAAGGCCCGGGCATCGCGTAGTAGCCCAAAACCATTGTGATACAGTGCTGGTACGCCAAATTCTGGTTCTTCCAGTTCGCCAATTATCTGGTTGGCCTGCCTGATCTCTGGGTGCCCGTACAGCGTGTACACAATGTGCATGCCGTTAGCGGCCAGTAAGGCTGCGCGTGCGGCATCCGGGTGATCTTGCAGCTCTATGGGGAGACAGTTTAAAGCGGCTGCAAACTCATGGGGGATTTGTTGGACTAAAAACGGCCCACGGTTGGGATTGTGCAAATAGGCCTGCACGGCTTGCATGTCAGCTACATCATTACCCTGTCGCCGCCGGTGTTTGTAGGCATATGTATCTGGCAGGCCGGCGACCAACAGATTGCTAATGACCCAGCTGCGTGATCGCAAGTCGTCGTAATCAGCGGTGTCACCCCAACCCATCCCAACATCAAGCGTTTCTTTTACTAACCGTGGTGTGCCATCAAAGCTCTCTTTCTCTTCCCAGTCCGGCTGCTGACGCAAATGATTAAATGCGGCTTCTGGAATGGCTATGTCTACGTCATTAGGCGAGCGAAACTCGGGCAGTGCGCAAGCGATAGCGCTACTGCCAATAACGATGGCATCTTCTGCAATGCCCCGCCCTAGCGATGCTACTGCCTGCTCTATATGTTCGTGTGACATGGTGTCGGATCTCCCTTTAGGTGGTTCCGACACAGCCTACTAGAGAGAACTAGCTGTTATATATCTGTTGTGCAAACCTGCACACCTGTTGGATAATAGACCGCATGCTCAGCGATATTAGTCCCATGCACGAATATTTTGCCAAACTTGGCTTGGAACCGGAGATTGCCGAGATTTATCTGGCGCTGCAAGCCTATGGGCCACAGAGCTTGTTGCGGTTAGCGCGTAACTCAAAAGTGGAGCGCACGCGACTCTATCGCTTACTAGACACACTTACTGAATATCATCTGGTTGAGATTGAAGAACACTATAAACGCAAAATTTATAAAGCCGCGCCGGTTGGTAACTTGCAAGTGGTGCTGACACGGCGCGAACAGGAAATCCGCGACCTGCAAAAGGAGCTGCTCGGTCTAGAAGTACATTATCAGCCCACTGCTTTAAATTCACCGCTCACCCATGTGCAGTTTTACCGTGGCATAGACGGTGTGAAACAGATGTTTTGGAACCAGACCCACGCTAAAAGTGAATGCTTGTCTATTCTGTATGCTAATATGCAGTCTAAATCAAACCTAGCCTTTTTTGAACGCTGGGTGGAACGTTGCAATGTTCAAGGTCTAACGTTCCGGAGCATTGTGGGTGATCATTTTTTGGCTACCCAGCGCGATTGGTATGATCAGCACAATAACGAAAAGTTGGCTCACTGGCAAGGGCGATATCTGCCAGAGACAGCCCTACCTATAACACACTCAACCATCGTCTATGACGATGTTGTCGCCTATTACAACTGGAAAGATGGTGAGATTTTTGGGCTAGAAATTTATAATGAAGAAATCGCTGCAGCACAGCGGCACGTGTTTGAGACGTTTTGGGAACTGGGAAAGCCGATTCCCGGACATGGCGAAAAGTCCTAGGATAGATTTACGAGGGCGTACTAACTGTTAGCGGCAGCTTCCAAATCGGCAATCACAATTTTCTTCATTTGTAGCATGGCCTGTAGGACTCGACTAACCTTTTCGGCGTCGGGGTCACTTAAAAGCTCACCCATTCGCTTTGGAATAATTTGCCAAGACAAACCAAATCTGTCTTTTACCCAACCGCATTGCTCGCTTTCCGGTACGGCCGAAAGCTTGTCCCAAAAATAGTCAACCTCTGCTTGGTCTTCGCACTCAATAGAAAACGATACAGATTCATTGAACTTAAAGATTGGCCCGCCGTCGAGCGCCATAAACCGTTGACCGTTCAGTTCAAAAATGCCAGTTAAAACCTTGCCGCCCATACCAGCCATTGGCCCTTCGGTAACGCCTTCCGGATAACGTTTGATACTAATAACCTTTGAATTTTTAAAGACAGAGGTGTAGTAATTGATGGCTTCTTCGCAGTTGTTGTCAAACCACAGTGATGGAGTAATTTTTTGCATGGTAGTCCCTCTTTTTACGTAATTATTTCTTTGTATCGTCTATTTCCCGTTCAACGGCGATGGTACATTCGGTAACCAGGGCGGCGATAGCTCCCACGGCTGCCAGCGGTGGCACAAGCACGGCTCCCACTACGCCGATGGTTAGTGGAATCTCAACGATTGTTTTGCCTTCTTTGTTTTTAATAGTAATGCGCCGGACGTTACCTTCGGCGATGAGCTGTTTAACCTTTTTTAGTAGTTCTTCGCCGCTAACTTTAAATTCTTCTTGTCGTGACATAGAGGGCTCCTTTTTGACTTATATTTAATTATAGACCATTAGGATTTCGACGCTTCATGTGAGCTCGCGGGAACTTTATAAAGTAAAACCCCGGGCGCTCAGTATGGTCGAATGACCAAGAGCGCCCGGGGCGGTTCACTTGCCTTGCGGCTGACGACTGTGCTGCCGTTAAAACATGATTCTCACAGCCTCCGCCGCGGTGGTTACCGCTAGGCGGTGGTGCTCGGCGCCGACGCGCTGTCGACGGCGTGGGCCGCGATCTGCGCACGGCGCTGTTCCAGGGCGGCCTTGGCGCGTGCCAGGGCGGCGGCCTGTGCCGGGTTGGTGCTGGCCGACATGTCGCCGACGACACGGGCGAACCGTGCGTTGGCGGCGTCGTTGGCCGAGTCGATGTGTGCCCGGAGGTCGTCGACGCTGCCGGCGTCGCCGATGGCGCCGGTGGCAGCCTCGATGGCGCTCACCGCCTTGTTCTTGGCCGAGGTGGAGGCCGAGGTCAGGGTCAGGTGGCTGAGCTGGGTCACCATCTCGTCGTGCTTGGCCTTCAGCTGCTGGTAGGCGGTGTCGAGCTGCTGGGCGTTGGACTGTGCGTCCTGCTGGAGCGCCGTCAGCTCGCCGACCTGTGTGGCGATCTTGTCCAGCTCCAGCTGCATCTGCAGGGCGGCGTCGTCGTTCGTCGGGTCGTCGTCGCCGAGCAGCAGGTCGATGTCGGCCTGCATGGTGCGGGTCTTGGCGCCGGCCTGGTCGATCTGACGGGTGAAGCCGGTGCTGTGGCCGACGGCCTCGTCGTGCGCCGCGAGCAGGTCGGCCATGGCCGCCTCCAGGTCGCGGATCCGCTGCTTGTAGGCGTCGGGGGTGTTCGCGACCTCGTCGAGCAGGCTGTGCATCTTGCCGAGGACCGCCGTGCGGGCCTTGCTGAGCAGGGACGTTGCCATGATGGTGTTCACTTCCTTCTTGGTGGTGTAGCGGATGGGATTCTTGCTTGGGTGTCACCAGTCGCCGGAGGAACCTCCGTTGTCGCCGCTGGAGCCACCCCAGTCGCCGGAGGAACCTCCGCCGAAGCTGTCGGAACTGCTGGATCCACCCGAGCTGTCCGAACTCCCCCAACTGCCGAAGCTGCTGGAACTGCCGACCAGGTCGCCGACCATGAAGCCGGTGGCGAAGTCGTTGTTCGATGAGCTCGTGCTGTAGGAGCCGTAGGACGACTGCCGCCGACGACGCTCGCTCGCGCGCTCGGCTTCGGCGTTCTGGTGGTCGCGCTTGGCCTTCTGGTGTGCCTGGCCGGCGAGGCGGTTGGCCTCGTTGGCGTGGCGCAGGGTGTCTTGTGCATTGTCCGCGTTCTGGGCGAGTTCGAGTTCTCGCTCGGCGTCGGCCAGACTGTTGCGGGCCGTGGAGCTGGTGTCGTTGCGGTGGTTCGCGAGGTAGCTCTGGGCGTTGCTGACCGTACTGGTCGCTTGCCTGAGTGCACTCGTCGCCTG
>CAYZGW010000011.1:0-2312 GCA_964478195.1 uncultured Candidatus Saccharibacteria bacterium | reverse complement strand
GTGTTCTTCCGTGCACGCCGCCAGGATGTCATCAGCGTGGTGGTTGGCCACCAGGGCGCGCTCGACCACCCAGGGGTAGTTGGGCTTGTCCTGTCGCAGTTCGGCGATGGCGTCAGCGAGCTCAGTCTGGGCGGCGCTCAGGTCGTCCAGGTGATATTGCTCGACGTCGTTGCCGTAGTCGTCGATGTATGCCTGTGCCTTCTCGATGTCGGCCTGGGCGGCGTTGATCTCCGGCTGGGCAGTCTCCTTGGCGTGCGCCAGGGTGGTGGCGAGCGTGGTGATCGCGTCCAGGAGTTGGTTGGCCTCGTCGAGCAGCTGGTTGCCCTGCCGTATCGCCGTGATGGCCTGCTCCCACTCCTGCTGTTCGGTTCCCGCCAGGGTGGTGGCCTGGCCGAGTGCGGTCTGGGCGGCGCTGACGCGCTTGTTGGCTTCGGTACCGTTGCCGCGGACCAGTTCCCAGCAGATGGGGGCGTACTCGGCCGACATGCTGTCGAAGCAGCTCTTGATCTCCGGGAACTTCCCGTTGATGGTCAGAATGCGCTCTTCCAGCTGTGGCAGTCCGTCCAGGACGTTGTTGCGCTGTTCGGTCAGGGCTTGAAGGCTCTGCTCGGCGCGCTCCAGGGCGTCGTGGATAGCGTTGATCTGCACGAGGGCGTCGAGGTTCCGGCCGTACTGTCTGGCGGCGTCGATGAGCGGCTGGACGGTTGCGGCCAGTTCCTGGATGTTGCCGACCCTGACGTCCTGCGCGTGCAGGCCGTCGAGGGAGTTGTTCAGGTCGCCGAGGCGGGTCTGGCTTCTGTCGAGCAGCTCGCCGATGGTATCGAGAGCCTGCTCGATTTCTGCACAGATGTCGTTGATCCGCTGGTTGGCGGTCGCGGCCTGCTGCGCATGTTCGAGGACGGCCTCGTAGCGCTCTGCCATCTGTTCGTACTCGCCGGTGGTGAGTTCGCGGTCGTCGGCGGTGGCCGCGGCCGAAGCTGCGCTGGTCATGCCGACGGTGGCGTCGCTGTAGTGTTGGTCGACTGCCGCCAGGGCCTCTTCCAGCCGCCGCTTGGTTCTGTCGTTGGTTGCCGAGTACTTGGTCACCTTGGCTTTGCGCACGGCGGCTTCGGGGGAACTGGGTCCGCCGATGGGGCCGAGGGTTTCGGTCGCGCCGTCGCGGGCACTCAGTGCACGCTGACGCATGACCTTGCAGGCTTCCTTGCGTGCGCTGTTTTCGCGGTGCTGCTTGTTGAGCCACCAGATGAGGCCCGCGAGGGCGATGAGCAGGATGAGCCCGCCGATCACGATGCCCGCGATGAGCCCGCCGCTGCCGCTGCTCTTGTCACCATTGCTGGCGTTGGAGCCCGGGTGCTGGTAGTTGTTCAGCACGCGCTTCGACTCGTTCATGCCATCCACGAAGCCGCCGGTGAAGTCGCCGGTCTTGAACTTGGGCGCCATGAAACTGGTGTAGATGCGCGTCTCGCTGTTGCTACCGGTGAAGGCACCGTTCCAGGTGTTGCCGTAGAAGATGCCGACCTTGCGGTCGTTCTTCGTCATGGCGAACACCAGCAGGTTCGACTTGCGGCCACCGTTCGGCGACTGCCAGTTCGCGCACTGCTGCTGCACTGCCTGGACGTAGATGTCGAGCGTCGCGTTGTTCCCGAGGCTCGGAGCCGTCAGGACGTAGACGTCGGCGTTCACCGCCTGCTTCAGCGACTGTGCGGCCTGCAGGACCGTGTTGTTGTTGCCGAGCACGTTGGCACCGTCGGTGACGATGTTGCAGCTGCTGGCTTGGGCTGTTGCTGGCGTTGCCACTCCGACGACGCTCGGGAGAGCGAAGAGGATGGTTGCGGCCAGGACTCGCATGATCCGGGGGATCATACTGGTACACCTCCAATTGTGGATTGTTGGTTGTGAGGACCGATGTTTTAAGTTACTCCTTTCATCAACCTTGCGGGACAAAAAGCAGACTACATTATGTAATAAATATATTCTGATTACAAGCAGAAACCAAAATATCGCCTATCTGATAGATTTTGCGGGAGAAGTGCTATGCTAGAATCTTCCTACGCAAAATCGCCGTCGGGCGTGTAAACTACTAGATCTGTGGAACGCCAAAGTCGGTAAGCGATAGAGCGGCGCTACCAACTTCAATGGTCGTTAAACTGCAGTGGTCCACGCCTTCTCTAATAAGGTCGATATTCCCCGTCAGTCGTACCCGGAGACATCGTAGGGCAAAATCGTGGGTAAATACTGCAATGGTAGCATCGGGGTTTTCCTCTGCTGCTACAAGTTCCCATAGGGTCTGTTCCATGCGTAAGCCCACCTCG
>CAYZGW010000010.1:0-35971 GCA_964478195.1 uncultured Candidatus Saccharibacteria bacterium | reverse complement strand
CACGACACCCTGCTTAAAAGGCAGGTGCTCTAACCGGCTGAGCTATGGGCCCAAACCGTAAGAAGGATAACTTTATGTTCGCATAAAATTTCATTCCGAGAGTTTGAGCATTATATGCATAAACGCATATAGACCGCTTGCTAATTTCTAAGGAAAATAACTTCTTACATTATCGATATTTTGGCCAAAAAGTCAATCCGGACGGCATTTTTTAGAAGGCTGCAGCTAATGCTTGCCATGCTTTGCCTCGTCACCATGGGATTTACGGTGCGTCAGCAGCAAAAATACCAAACTAAAAACTGCGCCCCCTAGAATAACCGCTGTCTGCAAACTGTCCAGCTGATGCCAGACTGACAGTTTATGAATATGCCGCTGCACGTTCGCAGCCAGCAGGGGCACTGTCAACAACGTGAACAGTAGACCCGTTGCCAACGCCGGCAAAAAATTCGTAAACCGCTTGCCGCCGTGCACGTTCCCGCGCGTAAATAAGATAGTAAGCAAAAACGGTATTACCAGAAGTCCCATTTGTGCCCACTGGCTGGTTGTAAGCGTGTTTTTTGATGCCGAGAAGCTGGTTAGTATACCGTTAACGTCGCTTGACACATACGTTACCATGACGCTTCCGAGACACAAGCTCATAAAAGCAATCGCACCGTTTACTCGGAGTAATAAGATTGCCAAGGTTGGCACTAGAGCAAGAGCCGCAAGTACAGCAAGGTATACCATATCCAAATTTTACCACAAGCAGAATAGACTAGAGATACACGACTCCCTAGAAGTTAACTCTTAAGCGCCGACTTTATCCTTGCGAGGTTTAGCCTTAGCATTCCGCTCAATATATTCGATTATTTTGGCAGCTACGTCACGCTTAGTGACTAGTTCGGGCGTTTTAATGCTAGCGCTACTGTTCACTTCAAGCACCTTAGGACCATCTTTGGAACGCATCATGTCCACACCACAGATTGGCAAATTCATCGCCTTAGCCGCCTTAATCGCTGTCTTCTCTTCTTCTGGAGTAAGCTTCACTAAAGTACCCACTCCACCCTGGTGCGTGTTGCTACGAAAATCATCATCCAAGCTCTGACGTTGGATACTTGCAACCACACGACCACCAACGATAAGCGCACGGATATCAGTACCGGCACTTTCTTCTACGAACTCCTGCACAATAAAGTTTACACCCTCAACATAAAAGGCTTGCATCACCGCTTTAGCGGCCTTTTTTGTTTCGGCTAGCACCACACCATTACCATGGGTACCGCGCGCCACCTTAATAATAACCGGCGCGCCACCCACTAGATCTACCACCTCTTCAAGGTTGGCCGTTTCCCGTGCAAATACTGTTTTAGGAATACCGACATCCTGGCGAGCTAGGATCTGATAGGAACGTAACTTGTCACGCGAACGGTTAATTGCCATTGAGCTGGCCGTAGTAAATGCACCTTGCATTTCAAATTGGCGAACTACTGCCGTACCATATTTGGTGTAGCTTTGTGCGATACGTGGAATAATGACATCGAACCTAGGCAACTCTTGGCCTTTGTAGTACACAACCGGCTTGCCCTTTTCCATGGTCATGTAGCATTTTGCATAGTTAATTACCTGCACATCATGTCCACGCTCTAAGGCAACTTCTTTCAGTCGCCTTGTTGTGTAGTTGAGAGCACCTTTGGAAAGAATCGCTATCTTCATCTTGTACTATCTCCTTCGTCATCCAATTCTTGGTTTATCGCCACATCAACAAGTATGTTATTCTCTCGTAAAAAACGCCTTCCGACCAGCACAGCACGCTTCATGTCAGAACGATCAGAAAGACCAATACGTATCGGGTAGCGTTTGCCCTGAATTATTATTTCAGTGTCAATTATAAGACGCTTTATTCTATGACCCGTTGCGCTACGAATATACGTCTTTAGAAATGTATCTGTTTCGGTAGCCAGGCTGGGGTCTCCTAACGGCGTAAATTTCAAATACCTTTTCCGAACAACTCCTCGACGCACTATATGTATATCGGTACAGTGTAATGCTCCAGAATATGCTCCCGTGTCAATTTTAGCAAGCACGCCTTCAACGCCTAGCTTTGGAAGTGAAACGGTCTCGATACACCCAACTTTTATAGTACTCATGCCGGTGAACCGTCCCGTTTACGTAGCATAGCAGTTAATAGCTGGGCAGAAATATCTATCCCGGTTGGCGCCTCAGCACGCGCATAATAACAAGGCACATTCACTTCGGCCAAATACGCAACATTATCGGTTTGATCTACTAATATATCCACTCCACCTAGTATACTCGATCGCAATGTAACGCCTTCTAACGCAAGGTCTAGTATTTCGGGCGGCAGCTCCATTGTTGATACCGCAGAAACAATTGGCTCCTTGGTGGCGTTAGTACGAAAATCATCCGCAGGCTTGTGGTATTCAATTGCCGCCACAACCTGATTATCAACAACGATAAGCCGGTAGTGCCGATAGTCTGCCAGATACTTACGCGCGATACTGCCATACGCCTTAGGCGGCATCTGCCCTAATAGTGTACGTAGTGTTGCTAGGTCATCCGCTTTCTTCACACCCGCACCATGACTCAGTCCTAGCGTTTTTACAACTACAGGAAACCCGTCCAGCTTTGCCACTCGCGCTTCAAGCTCTTCGTCTTGTAGGCGTTGCCATGTTTCATCAATAATCAAAGTTGGGATAATAGTAAGCCCTAACGCCATCTGTTCACATAACTCGCGATACGGACGACTCGAAAGCTGGAGCAGCTTTGGATGATAAATAGTTGTGAATATAGCAGGGTGCAGCAACACCAGCATAGACTCTATAACACATGCTTTATTGCTTGTGCTCACACGGTACAGCAAGCTACCGGGGTTAAACTGCATGTCAGCAATGGCGTTTAGCTCAATACTCTCTGTCAGTAAAAGCTCATAACGAATACCCATAGAAGCCGTGGCACGCTTTAAAGATAGTGCGACTCCATGGTTTTCTGACCCATCCTTATCTGTAATTACATAAAGTACTGGCTGGTTCATGCTTGTTTCCTTTCATTTTGCTGGGTAAAGAAGGCTTGGTATAAACGGCGCTTCTCTTCTGGAAACACGCCACCGGCAATTGAGGGTGTATGATTCGCTTCAAGTACATAGAATTCGCCGTCATCTCCAAGTAGAACATCTACACCCGCTATCTGGCGGCCCATTATTTCAGCTGTGCGCGTTGCCTGTTCCAAGGCTCTTGCATCTACTGACCCAGGCGCTACAAGCGTACCTAAGCCGCCACGGCTCGTGTTATTTAGATGCCCACCATCGACTGCTTGTTTCTTAAAAATCAGCGGATCCACGTAGCCGCCAAAATACAAGATACGCAGTTCGCCCGAGTTGGCTATGAATGGCTGGGCAACAAAACCCTGCTTTTCCTGTCTTAAAATCTCCTCAGCTTCAGGAGCAGATTGTACAAGATAGTTATGTAACCCCTTTATTCCATCATTATGCTTAATAATCATTGGGTAACTAAAGGTTGCGCTTGCCAGCGCATTAAGCAATGTCTGGTTACTTGGTGAGCTCAAAAGCGTTGGTGTGCATATGCCATTTAGGGCCATGATAAAACCCTGGCTTACCTTGCCATAGTATGGTAAAACTGCATCGTTCCGGTTTACTAGCTCAATGCCATAATGATCCGCATAGAGTCGGATTGCATTAGCATAGTCGGTAAAGAAATTAATATTGCGCAGGTGGATAACATCGGCTAATTCTCGCAACTCCTTGCCATCTAGTGTAATGTGCACCTTATTCCCCTGCACACCAAAAAGGAGCTCTTGCGCTGGACAAGCCAAAAAGCTTATATCCGAGCTATCTTGATTTATGACATTAACGAAGTCATTTAGCGCCTGTAAATGCGCATTACTGCCCGACAAGCTCTTTGATGTAATAATCAGTATGCGCTTCACGTTTCAATACTCCTTGATCATAATATTATAGCACTTTTGCTATATAAAAGCAAGTATCCGGTTGCCTTTTTTCCCTGTTAGGACTATAACACGGGGTATGATTTTTATAGTTGGTAAGATCGCTCGAGACTTTCGTGAGTATTTAGATGAGTATAACCTCGCCTATGGGTTATTTGCAGATACCGGCGCAGTTACACGCCCCAGCATTACCCTTGCACTTGATTTTACCAACACCACTACACTGCTTGGTTCGCTACATAAGCTTCAGCCAACTCCAAAAGTAACAGCAGTGATAGTTACTGGATACGAGCATTACGTCGCACCTGCAGCCATTATCGCAGATTTTTATGGGGTACCGAGCATACCGTTTGAGAGCGCACAGGCCGCAACGGATAAAATCATCATGCGCAAGAAATTTGCCGATTATAACCCAATCATCACTCCGGAATTTGCAGAAGTCACCCAATGGGATGATATAGCTGCCTTTTTAGCCCACCACAATTTCCCTGTCATGCTTAAGCCGGCCAATCTTATGAAAAGCCTTTACATTACCAAGAACCATACGACTGAAGAGCTGCAAAAGAACTATCAGCATATGCTCGCTGAGTTGCCGACCGTGTACAAGCGTTACAATCAGCCAGAACCACGCATTATTATTGAAGAATGTATGAACGGCAGCATGCACACTGTTGCGGGATTTGTAGATAGCCATGGTACCGTACAACTTCTTGACGACGTGGTCGACTGTGTAACCGCACGCGACATTGGCAAACACGACAATTACCTATTCAACCGTCGCTTGCCGTCTATGCTTGATACAGTTGCTACTGATGCGCTCAAGGAAGTAACCCGGCAGGGGGTGGCTGCGCTGGGGCTTAAAAATACCCCCATTCACGCTGAGTTAATGATTACTAACGAAGGTCCAAAACTGATTGAGATTGGTGCTCGTGTTGGTGGGTACCGTCCGCGTATGTATGGATTTTCCCGCGGCCTTGATTTGTACCGAGCAACCATCGACCTCGCACTTGGCAAAAAACCTAGCCTTGCGCCCACAAGATCACAAGCCTGCGATGTTATTGAGCTATTTGCTGAGTACGAAGGTATCTTCGATGAAGTAATTCATGCCAAAGATATCTCCACGCTTGCTAGCTATCAATACATGAGGATCAATGTAACACCAGGCATGGCCACCGGGCGAGCAGCCGCAGGCTTTCGCACACCACTTACGGTTATCCTTGGGCATAAAGACCCTGCGCAGGTTGCTCGCGATAGCGCGTGGATTCTAGAGCATGTACATATACAGCTAAAAACTTAATTCAAATTAACGCTGAGCCCTGGCAACATAGTGGTAGGAAACATATAGGACTGCCACAACCACTAAAATAAGGCAGACTAGCATTGGGATAAAGCCAGTTTGGTTGTTTTTTAAACTACGCATCTTATCGGCATCATACTGCTTTTGCTAAGTTTTGTTAAGTAAATCTTAAATAATTTTCAAATATGAACGAATATAGCTGTAAAACCACATACAGAAATTGGACGCATCTGTTTTTTGATCTAATTGTGTTCC
The DNA here is from genome assembly GCA_964478195.1 of uncultured Candidatus Saccharibacteria bacterium. GTDB lineage: Bacteria > Patescibacteriota > Saccharimonadia > Saccharimonadales > UBA4665 > JAJZCD01. The sequence continues at coordinate 30,459 of CAYZGW010000010.1, read as the reverse complement.
TATGTAGATCTTTCATCATCAGATATACTTGAACGGCTTATGAGCGCCGAGATATTCGATCACACTTACGAGACAACCGTTCCACAGCTCGACCCCGAGGCTCCTGATAATCGCGAGCAACTATTCCAGACACTCGAAGCTCGCATTACAGACACTCCGGGTAATTTTGCGCTGGTAGTCATAGACCTGGATGGCTTAAAAGACATAAACGAGGGATATAATCATCAGGAAGGTGACAGATACCTCGAAAATGCACGAGAGCTACTAGGAGAGTTAATCCGCCATCCCCGAAAAGGTCGTGAGCGTGATGAGCTCATTGTTATACATATCAATGGCGATGAATTCTGCGTAGTGCTTGGCGGCGCAAGCAGCCAAGAGGATGTAACCGGCTTCATTCATCGATTGCAACCGGAACTTTCCGAATACGGTATCGAAGCTTCGATGGGAGGTAAGGTACACAGTGCTAGTGACAGAAAGCTAGAATCAGCCGGTGACCTGTACGTAGCTGCCGACAAGCTTATGCAGATCAATGACCTTGAGCGCAAACGGGCTACATTTCACTCCCTACCCCTAGAAGTACAGGAAATGATAGTAGCTGGCGTGACTCACCTTTCTGAAGTTAAAAAACTTACAGGGCTGTCGCCGCGAACTATCCTCAGCCTGGGTATTGCTGTACTCGCAGCCGAGACGTCTCAAGAGGCTACTGCCTAAAACAAGCTGCGTTTTTTGCCGCCACCACTAAATTGCTCGAGCAGTTCTTTTTGCTGCTTGGTGAGCTTGGTGGGCGTATCTACTATAACCGTAACGATGTGCGCACCACGAGACTCGCTTCTTAGATGCGGTACGCCGTGGCCACTCAGCTTAAAGTCAGTGCCACTCTGCGTTCCGGCAGGAACTTTCATACGAACCTTACCATCAACTGTGTCTGTTTCTATTTCAGTGCCTAGAGCTGCGTCTACCATACCAACATGTTCTTCGCTTAAGATGAGATCACCTTCACGTGTAAAATGTTTGTGTGCTTTTACCCGAACATGCACGTATAGATCACCCTTGGGGCCATTAGCGATTGCTTCGCCGTGCTCACGCAACCGGATGGTGGCGCCGTCGTCAATTCCTGCTGGCACTTTTAGCTGCACATCTTGTGCGCGTCTTTCGGTACCTTTACCATGACACACGGTACATACTTTTTCAGGAACTTTACCAGCGCCTTTACATGTAGGGCAGACCATGGCCTGCTGAATATTGCCAAAAATGGTACGGGTAGCAGTTACAACCTGGCCAGACCCATGACATTGATCGCAGGTTTTCAGCTCATAACCAGGCTCGGCAGTAGTGCCCTTACAGTGGCTACAGGTATCCTCTATGTTTAAGCGCAAATTCACTTCAGTGCCAAAGACAGCCTGCTCGAAGCTAATGTCTATACGAGTTTCTATGTCTTTGCCGCGCGTTTGGCGCTGCCGGCCACCAGACTGGCCACCGCCAAAAAAACTGCCAAAAATATCGCCAAGTCCTAGGTCGCCAAAGTCAAAATTGATGTTTTGACCATTGAATCCGCCGAATGGATTACCACCACCGGCTGCACCGCTGCCGCCAACACCCGCATGACCAAATTGGTCGTAGCGTTGACGCTTACCTTGGTCTTTGAGCACTTCATAAGCTTCATTTACTTCTTTGAATTTAGCCTCGTCACCGCCCTGCTTATCTGGGTGCAATTCTATTGCCTTACGGCGAAAAGCCTTTTTGATTTCGTCGGCTGAAGCGTCTTTGCCAACACCTAGTACTTCGTAGTAATCACGTTTTGCCATTACAATCTATAGTACTCGTTTGGCACTCAAACAGCAAGAGTGCTAGAAGTTATCTGTTCTAATTTGTGGTCCACAATGCACAGCTCAGGATATCTCTTTAGCACAGCATACAACTCCCCAAGGGCATTCGCCATTTCTTTAGCGCCGGTCTGCCCTAAATCCTGATCGGGCTGGCCTTGAAATCTACCTAAAACGGTGTCTGGAGTCCGGATGCACATTTGAGGCTGCTCGTCATCAATACGGCGTATGATCGCCGGACAAAGCCCATACCCTTCCACTCCCACGTACGCCAAACATTGTCTAACCCGCACTGGATGTTCAACCCCAGAGATATCGGCATAGTAATCAAACCCTATTCTCCTCTTGGGTTCGGCCACTTCAGGTCCAGCCAAAGTAGCACGTAGCGTTTCGAGGGTCGCCACCTGCATGTCGACCTGCCTAAATACACCTGGATCTATCTCAGGTTCGTATACGACTTCTGTGTTTGCTGGATAGCCATCACCGATCACTCTTTGCTCCAGCTCCTATAAAATTAATCATTCTACGCAAAGTATACTCGCGGGATTGTCAAAATTACATCCTAAGATCTTAAAGCTACTGGCCGCATCAAAAAGACCAGGATGTAATCCTGGTCTTTTTGATGTCGTACCAGACCTTAGTTGGTCAGGCGTTACTGCTGGCTATTTCTTGTCGCCGTCGACAACTTCGCCCTCGATTGGGCCGTCTTTGTCGTCATCAGACTTTTTGTCTTCTTCTGGAGTTTCATCGCCGCCAGCAGCTTCGTACATCTTGGCGCCGATGGGCATAATAACGTCGTTTAGCTCCTTAGTGGCAGCCTCCAGCGCATCTTTATCTGCTTTGTCGTCAGCTACAACTTTCTTGGCCTTCTCGACAGCTTCGTCAATCTTCTTTAGATCTTCTTCGGCAATCTTGTCCTTGTTGTCGGTCTTCATCTTTTCGGCCTGGTAGACACTGCTATCGAGCTGGTTGCGGGCCTCTACGGTCTCTTTGCGCTTCTTGTCTTCTTCAGCGTGAGCTTCGGCGTCCTTAGCCATCTTTTCGACTTCGGCTTTATCCAGGCTGCCTGAACCTTGAATGGTAATGTTCTGCTCTTTGCCGGTGCCCCGGTCTTTAGCGGTCACATTCAGAATGCCGTTAGCATCGATGTTAAAGGTAACCTCAATCTGTGGAACGCCGCGTGGCGCAGGGGCAATGCCATCAAGAATGAATGTGCCAAGTACTTTATTACCTTCCATCATTTCGCGCTCGCCTTGGCCAACCTTGATTTCTACTTGTGGCTGGTTATCGGCAGCAGTACTAAAGACTTCTGACTTGGAGGTTGGAATGGTAGTGTTGCGATCGATAAGCTTGGTCATGACACCGCCCATAGTCTCGATACCGAGGCTTAGAGGCGTTACATCAAGCAGCAACACGTCTTTGACGTCGCCTTGCAGCACACCGCCCTGGATTGCAGCGCCGACGGCTACGACTTCGTCAGGGTTGACGCCCTTCATAGGGTCCTTGCCAAAGATAGCCTTTACTTTTTCCTGAACGGCTGGCATACGAGTCATGCCACCGACTAGAACAACCGCATCAATGTCAGCTGCAGTTAGACCGGCATCTTTCAGGGCTTTTTCGCATGGATCAGCAGTCTTGCTAACAAGATCTGCGACAAGCTGCTCGAGCTTGGCACGGCTGAGCTTGTATTCGAAGTGCTTCGGGCCTTCAGCGTCAGCAGTTAAGAACGGCAGGTTAACGTCAACTTCTTGAGCCGTTGAAAGCTCAATCTTTGCCTTCTCAGCCTCATCACGCAGACGTTGCATGGCGGCTTTGTCGTCGCTGATGTCGATACCGCTTTCCTTCTTGAACTCATCGACAAAGTGGTTGACCAGTACACGGTCAAAGTCGGCACCACCAAGGTGCGTATCACCATTGGTGCTCTTTACTTCAAAGACGCCGTCGCCCAGCTCCAGAATAGACACATCGAAAGTACCGCCACCAAGGTCGTAGACGGCAATCTTTTCATCGGCCTTGGATTTGTCGAGACCATAAGCTAGCGCAGCAGCAGTTGGCTCGTTAATAATACGCTTAACCTCAAGACCGGCGATCTTACCAGCGTCTTTGGTAGCTTGGCGCTGACTGTCGTCAAAATAAGCCGGCACGGTAATAACCGCTTCGGTGACTGGCTCGCCCAGGAACGCTTCAGCATCAGCCTTCAGCTTGGAAAGGATCATAGCGCTGATTTCTTCGGGGCTGTATTCCTTGTCGCCCATTTTTACTTTAACGCCGCCATTGCCTTTCACGATTTCGTAGCCCATCAGCTTAAGATCACGCTGGACTTCTTTGTCGTCGAACTTGCGGCCGATGAGGCGCTTTACTTCGTAAATCGTGTTCTTGCTGTTGGTAACCTGCTGACGACGTGCTACCTGGCCAACCAGACGCTCTCCGTTTTTGTTAATAGCGACCACGCTTGGCGTGGTACGGTTGCCTTCGCTGTTCGCAATAATTTCTGGTTTACCGCTTTGCATGACGGCCATGGCCGAGTTGGTGGTACCGAGGTCGATTCCAATAATTTTACCCATAGTAGAAATATATTCCCTTCCTTTTGGCAGATCACTGCTTAGAGTGCTACTAATAATTGTAGCATAAAAAATTAGCACTCACATGTCAAGAGTGCTAATTTAACCTTGCGACTAATTGCCGGTCACGATACAAGCAAGCCGAGCTAAGACCTGCTTAGCACGGCCCCTGCGAACTGGGGTGACTTCTTGGGAAACAGGGTGATCTACTTCAGCAAGCTGTTGAGCCTGGTGCGCAGAAATACGTAGATTACGAAACTCTAGCCCATCAACCGCACCCGCACAGACTTGCTGCAAAACCTTGAGAGATGCTTCCCGCTTAGCGGGTCCTACCGTGTCATCCGCAAGAACTTGGCCTATACGACCTATAATTGCTTCTCTTAGCCACAAGGCATGAGCATGGGTCGCAGTTTCAACATCTGGCCCTGGAAACTCCGGCGGTTCACCTATGTATCCAGCGCCAGTTTCTAAAAAAACAGAAGAAGCGTCAGTAGATACGTCTGAATCTGGTGTGGCCTCAGCCACAGTACCTCGCCCCTGGTGTCAAGAAAAAAGCGCCCTTGCTCATACTATTGAGAGCTTGTGCGCAAATCATTACAAAGGATTGTAATGATACACATGCCATGATGCAAGCCGGAAATACTTCTAACAGCTGTGCCCTAGAAAATACTGACTGCAGTTGTGTAGCGCCAAGAGATAGATAACACAGCATACTTGCTACTTGCAAGTATCTGCTCTATGATTAAATAGTACAAGTAAGGAGGCAAAATGTTCAATCCCAAAATGGCCGTTAGCGCGTTCTCAGCAAAAGATTTAGATGCCATAAAGCATTTCTACAGTGAGGTACTTGGTCTAGAAGTAAACGATTCACCGGCCGGTCTGGAAATACAGCTGCCTGGTGGCGCCAAAACAATTGTGTATCAAAGTGATAAGAACGAGCCCGCAACTTACACGATGCTCAACTTCTTTGTTGATAATATCGACGAAGCCGTAGATGCCCTTGTGGAGCGAGGTGTTACCTTCGAGCGATACGAGAATATGGGCTTTCCGCAAGACGAGAAAGGTATAGCCCGCGGTCTTGCAGCGCATAAAGGCCCTGACGGCGCTTGGTTCAAAGACCCTCAAGGTAATATTTTAGAGGTACTACAGGTAGCGTAACACGGGGACCCCTTTCAACTCAGCAAAACAGGGCACTCTGCCCTGTTTTTTAGTGTAAGCTGCCCTTTTTAATATGACGACTGCCACACGCAAGATTACTGCATTTTGACACGGACCATAGCGTGGCGGATCACTTCGTCGCCCAGGCGGTAGCCGGCCTGAAGTTCTTCGCTCACGATCTCTTCGGCGCCTTCGCCTTCTTCCATACTGACAGCTTCGTGGAAGCGAGGATCAAACACTTGGCCTACGGTGGCAATGCGTTCTACGCCTAGATCGGCGAGCGTCTTCTCAAACTGTTTAACAACGCCTTGGATACCTTTAATGAAGTCATTGCCTTCTAAATCAGCGGGCACATGTTTAAGCGCTCGCTCAAAATTATCAATAACCGGTAGCAAATCGCGTACTACACTTGCCTTAACCAGACCTTTAAGTCCAGCGACCTGCTCGTCGTGGCGGCGGCGTAGATTAGTAGCATCAGCGCGCTCACGCTGTAAGGCCTCGGTTAGTTTAGCGATTTGCTGCTCAAGAGCCGTTACGTCTACTTTTGGTTGCTTGGGGGTTGGTTTATCAGTCATATAATACTTCCTCTAATGTTTTTCCAGTGTGCGCTACCAGCGCCATAACATCGCGGTAGCTCTGACGCGTTGGCCCCAGCGTACCAATGTAGCTGTGGTCGCTAAAGGGGCTACGGAACCGGCTAATAATAAGGCTTACCCCAGCACTGCGCCCAATGGGGTTTTCTGAGCCGATAAAGACGCTTAAGGGTTCATTTGGTGCTGCTTCACGCAGCCAGGGCTCAAGGTTGTCCAGCAAGCGAGCTACCTGTTGTACTTGATCACCACCAACGAACTCTGGCTGGCCGAATAAGTTGCTGAGGCCGCTCATGTATAATTGATTGCCAATAGTCGCTAAGCCGAGATTGTGTGTAAGCTCAACCAAAGTGTCTACTGCGTTACGGATAGTACGTTCGGGCATAGCACCATGTTGTACACGTGCTGTTAAAGCACGCTCAGCGCGTTTTTCGGGCTGCGTTGCTTCACCAGAAGCCAAACTGTTCACATAAAAACGATAGCCGCGGTCGGTGGGAATACGTCCAGCGCTGGTATGTGGTTGACGAATGTACCCAAGACGCTCTAGCTCCGCCATTTCAGCACGAATAGTGGCACTGGATACTTCAAAAGCTTTGGCTAGCAAACTACTGCCCACAGGGACAGCCACTTCGGCATACTGCTCAATTATGGCTGACAAAATTTGCTTTTGCCGCTCGGTCATAGCGCTTCGCTTACAAGGTAAACCTTGCGGTTCTTCTCATCGCGCCGGGTTTTGGCGAAGCCAAAGTCTCGGGCTGCTCTTTTCCCTTTCATGTGCAAAATTATAGGCTTTTAGCACTCAAAAGTCCAGACTGCCAACACCGGAAGACAGTCTACATACGGCTAATCAATACATCATGTAGCCCATCAACAATGTGTACACGATCCTGCCATCCAGGCCTAAGCCGTTCCAAATGCGGCACCCCCTCAGCCATTCTAGAGACAAGCACAACGCGCGCATCCAAATTTTGAGCAAACTCAGCATCAACAAATTGATCACCGATGATCACCGACTTGGTACAGTCGAGACCAAGCTCTTGCTCAGCCCTATCAAGCATACGGGCATCAGGTTTCCAAGTCTCGCCGTCGTCCGCACAAACCACGCGGTCAATCAAACCTGTTAGGGGCACTCTTGCTGCAAGGTTACGCGGACTACCAACCCAGGCATCACTACAGTGCTTGCGGTTGCTCACAATGACCTGCGGGATACCTAGGCTGTGGCATCGTCGCATCAGATCAAGCGCATCAGAAAAATAGAGCTCGGCGACTTCCTCATATAAGTACTCTTCCGTGCGCATAAAATCTTGAACTAGCTCATCGAGCAATTGACCTTCAGCTCCGGATATGGCATGGATAGAATCGTGTAATCGACCGTGATAGTTATGTAAAAATACCTGGTGACTAGGCACCGCCATATTCCGACGGCGAAGTAGCTCGCTCAATACCTCTTTTTGAATTTTAAAACTATCAAAGACAGTGCCATCAAAATCCCATATGACACTCTCTGCTTTAATCTTGAGCATGCTTAATAATTCTTCTTTCTGCCCGCTGCTGTTCTTGTGCAGCCTCGAACAACACGGCTATGGCACCTTTAGGCCTCAATTGTATCGACTGTACGTTATACGATCATTGCGCCTAAAATACAAGACCCTGGGGATATCTTTGCGAGTAGGTATTACTCTAAGTTAGCAAGAAAATGTTGCGTATCAATAAGAAGTTGTTCGGCAACGCCCTGAGCGTAAACCTGGTCTTCAACACCAGAACGCTGTTCGCGGATAATCTGGTCTACGCGTTGAGTAGTATGTATAAATGTGTCATTAACAATAAACGTATAGTATTCTCTGCTAAGCGCAGTGCTTATCTCTGCCGCGGCACTATTCAGGCGACGTTTCGTTTCATCGGCCGGCAATTCACCGCGTGCGTTCATACGAGTTATCCATTCGTCAAAGCTAGGCGGTAAAATAAACAAGAACTGGGCCGACGGAACAAGTTGATGCACGTGATCTGCTCCAACAACTTCTATTTCGTTGATGGCGATCTTGTGGTCATTATTGGCTGATTTTAGCTCACGAATACTAATGCCGGACACTTGCTGGTCGTGAATAATAGCTGCCTCTAGAAAACTGCCGGCCCTAAGGTCAGCCAGAAGTTCATCCTCGCTACGGAACCAGTACTCACGCCCATTTTCTTCTAGAATACCGTTATTAACCCTAGGTTTGCGAGTAGTATCAGATATGATGCTATGATACTGTCCGGATTTAACCAGTTCGTTAATGATGGTATTCTTGCCGCTTGATGATGGCCCCACAAGTAGCGCCAACCGAATCCCTCGCAGCGTTTCTTCTGCGTCATTTGACAGCTGGTAGTGAGCCAAAACATCCCTGAACTCGCCTATGTGGGTCAGCTGATTCATGTATAGCGGCAACTATACCAGATACGTCTGGCCAATGCTATACTTTGTATACAAACAAAGTTGACTAGACAATAAGCTGGATCTTCAAGAAAAACTAATCGCGCTTAAGCATCACAGTAAAGGCTTCGGCTGGAATATCTACCTTGCCAAAACGTTTCATGCGTTTTTTGCCTTTAGCCTGCTTAGCAAGTACCTTCTTTTTGCGGCTTACATCTCCACCGTATAAACCGATTGTTACATCTTTGCGATAAGCCGAAATATCCTCGCGGGCAATAAACTTGCCACCAATAGCAGCCTGCAAGCTCACTTGGAAATTTTGACGTGGTATGACCTCTTTTAGCTTTTCGACGGTTTCCCTGCCCAATCGTTGTGCTTCGCTACGGTGCACCATCACACTCAGTGCACCAACCATTTCACCGCTCACATAAAAATCAAGCCGCACTAAGTCTTCGGCTCGATAATTATCCAGTTCGTAATTAAAGCTGCCATAGCCGCTTGTGATGCTTTTGAGTTGATCATAGAAATCGGTAAGAAGGTTCGCTAGAGGCGCTTCAAAGCCAATGATTGCACGATCTTCGACATAGCTAAGGTTATTTTGCAAACCCCGTTTGCCACTAATAAGCTGGATCACCGGCCCTACAAAATTCTGTGGCACAATAATCTCACCCTTAATCCATGGCTCACGAATTTCTTTTATCTGGGCAGGATCAGGCAAATCGCTGGCTGATTTTATATTGATTTCTTCGCCGCTTGTCATACTTACTTGATAGTCGGTGGATGGGTTGGTGACGACTAGATCTAGATTGTACTCCCGCTCCAATCGCTCACGCACAATATCCATATGAAGGAGCCCCAAGAAGCCAATACGTACACCAAACCCAAGCACGGGGGAATTTTCGGGTGCAAACTGAAGAGCGCTGTCGCTAAGCGACAATTTTTCAATAGCATCCTTAAGTTCCTGGTAGTATTCGTTGCTTTCTGGGAAAAAGCCAGCATAGACGAACGGCTGTACGTCTTTGTATCCCGGCAGCGGTTGGTCGGATGGCTTGCTCGCTAGCGTAATAGTATCGCCTACTTTGGCGTCGCGCGTGGTCTTGAGATTAGTAACAATGTAGCCGATTTCGCCAACTTGAAGGCTTTTGCCGGGTGTCATATCAGGCTTCAGAGCGCCAACCTCTAGCGCCAGACCAATCGCACTAGTGTTGAGCATCTTTATCTGGGCATTCTTATCAATCTGTCCATCAAATACCCGCACATACAAAATTACGCCACGGTAATCATCGTAATAGCTATCAAAAATGAGCGCCCGCGTAGCACCTTCTGCACTTTGGGAGGACAGACCTCCCAAAGGTGGGGGGACATCGGTGATGATGCGTTCTAGCACTGCCTCTACGCCCATGCCAGTCTTAGCAGAGATTTGTAAAATATCTTCGAACTTACAGCCGAGTAAGCTCATAATTTCTGCACCGACACGCTCCACATCAGCAGCAGGCAAATCAATCTTATTTAACACCGGGATAATTTGCAGATCAGCTGCCATCGCAAGATAGACGTTAGCAAGCGTTTGCGCCTGAATACCCTGGCTGGCGTCGACAACTAGCAGCGCACCCTCGCAAGCTTGCAAGCTGCGAGATACTTCATAGCTGAAATCTACGTGCCCCGGGGTGTCTATTAGGTTCAGCTCAAAGTCTTTATATTCCATGCGCACGGGAGCAAGTTTAATAGTGATGCCTTTTTCTCGCTCCAGATCCATGCGATCAAGCAATTGGGCTTTCATATTACGCTTTTCGACGGTACCAGTTAGTTCCAGCAATCGATCGGCCAGAGTGCTTTTACCATGGTCAATATGCGCAATAATGCAAAAGTTTCGGATGTGGTCTTGATTCATTCAAGGTATAGTATACTGCTTTACCCCTGTTATTTAAAGTAAGACCTCTGCGCTGACCGACTGCCCCTAGGGCTTGCGGTCGGCACCATTTCGTTTTATGAATTTATAGTGACGCTGGATGTAGAGCAGTTGACCAATCGCATCCTGAATTTGATATTGCTCCACGCAAGTTGCAGGCAATGCTACGGCGACCTGCTCAAGCACAGAAGCCAACATTTCGCAGTATTCACCAGATGCAACTAGCGACTCAACACGCCAATTATCAGGGTGCGGCAAATCGTGTAGCAGCAGCTCGCGAGTATTGCTATCGGTAATAATATCGGACTGGGTCAATGTATACGTCACACTCATAGCTCCTCCAATACGCTTTTATATTCATCGCCGGCAATAATCAAATGATCAAGCAAATCAATACCCAAGATCTTGCCGGCAGAAATAAGTTGCTGCGTTACCTCTATGTCTTCGGCGCTTGGTGCTAACAGACCCGAAGGGTGGTTATGAGCAATAATTATCGCCACGGCACCATGTGATAATGCCGGCTGGAAAACTTCGCGCGGATGCACCACATTTGAAGTTAGCGTACCGATAGAAATGACTTCATCATGTACGATTTGGTATCGACTCCCAAGATAAAGGCCGCGCAGCTGTTCTTTGCCGTACATACCCATATCTTTAAAGAAATGGTAGGCTTGTTCGGCGGTGCGTACCTGTAGTGGTTCGCCCGCACGACCGGTGGCATATGAACGGCGGCCAAGCTCTAGGGCGGCTACTAGCTGACAAGCTTTAGTGAGTGGAATGTCAAGGATCTCGGATAAATAGGTGGGGTTCGTTTCGCGTAGCGCGGCCTTTTCGCCATATTCTTGCAGCGTACGATGTGCCATAGCAAGCACATCTTCATTCTTTGTACCAACACCCCAAAGTACGGCTAGTAGCTCTGCCTGGGTTAAGTTAGTTACCCCGATAGTCATCATTTTTTCGCGCGGTTTTTCGCGGTTTGGCAAATCACGAACACGTAGCACGTATTCTTTTGGTTTAGGATGAAGCATCAGGTCGTTATCACGAAGATCGTACAGCATTACGCGAGCTCCCTTAAGTACTTTCTATACTACAGCCAAACCACTAGCGAATCTACAGTTATCTGTACAACGCTTAACGTGTAGAGCTTTTGTGTTTTAAATAAGGATAATCAGTATTCAACCTTGATGGGACGCAGGGCTATACGCCGTAGCCAGCGCCAGAACGGTCGAGCTTCCTCAAGGCCAAACAAGCCTGAAAGCGCAAAGTGAGTAGTCATTACTACACCAACCAGTATCAGCAACTTGCTGCCCACTGTCACTAGGCCGCGGTCATTTACGCCCAGTGGTATAAAGCCAACGGTAATATAACCGGCCACCAAGCTAAAACCTGTTACGGAAATGGTACGAAATACACCACTCCAGAACACACCATCAAACAGCTTGCGATCACGCTTAACCATCACAATGCCTAGTATAAGCACCTCCACGGCAGCTACGATTGACTGTGCGATTGCTAGGCCAGACAGGCCGTAGCTGCCCGGCTTGGTGAGTAAGTTTGCAAGCACAATGTTAAGCGTAATAGTAAAAATAGAAACATAGAGCGGCGTACGGGTGTCTTTCTGGGCATAAAACCAACGAGAAACAATCGCATAGATAGAGCGAAACAAAATTGCCACCGTTAAGAAGCCAAACAGGTACGCAATGTCGTTACTATTTTTAGAAAAGATAAGGTGCGCTAAATAGCCACGACCAAAGAAGCTGATGACAACAACGGGCAAGGTGATCCAAATAATCAGCCGAAGAAATCTTAAAAAGTCCTGCCTAAATAAGTCCGAACGGCCATGGCTTAAACGATTGTTAAGTCGGGGAAATACAGCGGTTGAGATAGCAGTACCTACTAATAGTACCGGCGCTAATTGCAGAGTATAGGCATTACTATAGTAAGAGATTGAGCCTGTTTGAAAACGATTAGCAAAACGCGTTTCCACGATTGACTCTAGCTGATCCATTCCCTGATCAATGGAACGCGGTGGCAAATTACGCAGCACCTGACGAAAGTCATTATTCTGCCAAGCAATTTGCGGCGTCCATTTAAACCCAGTACCATAAGTGCCCACTACCACAACTAAGAGTTGCAAAATCGCGCCCACTAATGCCCCGAGGCCAAGGCCGGTTATACCTAAATGCCCTGGCCCACCTGCTTGACCGTGTGCCGTACTAAAAAGTAGTGCCGCTACAATAATGCTGCCGTTATACAGTAGTGGCGCGGTGGCATAGAAGAAAAATCGGCCAAGCGCTTGCTGAGTCGCCGTCAAAATACCAGAAATAGTGAACAGAAGGGGGTTAAGGCAGAGAAAACGCATAATAACAACCGAGTCGTGCAGCTGTGCATGATGTACATGCAGCACCAATCGCAAGATAGGCTCAGCAAATATAAAGATAATGACTGCCACTACCGCCATGACAGCAGTGAGTAAATTAAGCAAGCTAGAGACAAGCCGCCACATTCGTTTGCGATCACCTCGTGCTAAATGATCTGCAAGTACCGGCATGAAAGCCACACCTAGCGCTCCAGCCGATATCGTAAAGAAGAAGAAGTCCGGGATTGTGAATGCGGCAAAATAGCTATCGGTGCTATGCGGCCCTGTAGGTAAGAAGTTTGCGTTCACTAATTTAGTACGCCAGAACCCAAGCAATTGCGCCAACATTGAGCTGCCGACGAGTAAGATTGCAACGCTGCCAAGCGATATCCGCTTGCTGGTCCGCGGTATAGCAAATTTCATGCTTCTAAAATCCCCGGAAGCCATTATAGGTTGCGCTGCAACGAAGCTTAGTTTTGAGAGACATGGGCAACAATGTATTCATGATAGAACTGCATTTAAGTATAGCCTGCTTATCCTTTTGAAAACAGACTTCTCCGAGTCTTAAGTTGCAACTAATTTAGATGTACGACACCATCCTCAATTGCCCGGCGCACCTGAGCAGTAGACGTACCGCCTTCATCAGTACCCACTTTCTTTTTACGCTTCCGCGTACGCTTTCGTTTTGGCTTTGGTTCTAATGGCTGGTCTTCGAGAGCAGGCTTAACCTGCGCAGCAGGAGCTTGGGAAGTTACTGGAGCCGATTCGCTTAAAACCGCCTGAGACAAGATTGTAGCCGGAGACAAAGTGGTAATCGGTTTTGGTTCTGGCGATGGTTTATTTGCTACTACGGCTTTCGGAGCCGAAGGCGTAGGGGCCGGCTGGGGCTTTGGCTGTTTCTGTGGAGCTGGTTTTGGTGACGGCGCGAATTCCTCGGCATACCGTTCAGCCATATACCGCTCGGTAAACTCGCGGCTCTGCGCATACTGCGAGCGGGAATGGGCGACTATCTGAGAGGTGTAATCGTATGTAAATGGCGGCAGGTTAAGACTGATCGCCGAAAAGGCTGGTACCTTTTCACCCGATATTGTCATGCTGATTGCAAAGTGCCGGTTATGCATATGCACCAGGTCGTAGTCAGTAAATTTTGGCTCAAAGTATTTGAGCATACCACGGGCGTCATCGGCGCTAGTACGGAACGTGATAATCGACCCGACGTTCCCAAACACCGCATCTTTCACTTCGGGCATCATCTGAGCCGTATACTGGTTCGCCACAGTTAGACTCAGGCCATATTTACGAGCCTCGCTCAATATAGTCGCAAAACTATCCGTCGCAAAGTTCTGGAACTCATCTACGTACAAGTAAAATGGCGTTCGCTCTTCACCAGATATATCAGCACGCGACATAGCGGCCATCTGTACTTTTGTCACCAGCAGCGCACCAAGCAAAGATGCATTATCCTCGCCAACCAAGCCGCGGCTCAGGTTCACGATTAAGATTTTGCGCTCATCCATAATCTGTCGCACGTTAAAACTGCTTTTGGGCTGTCCAATAATGTTACGGACCAGCGGGTTAGCCGTAAAAGCTCCCACCTTGTTCAAAATCGGCGCTACTGCTTCAGTCATAAATTTGTCGTTCCAACTGGCAAACTCTATAGTCCAGAAGTTACGCACTACAGGGTCGGTGACATATTTTAGTACGTCGTTACGAAACTTCTTTTCAGTTAGAATACGCGTTAAATCAAGCATAGTAGCATCGGGATAATCCAGCAGCGCCAGAATACTATAGCGCAAAATGTACTCTAGCCGCGGGCCCCAGCTATTTTCAAATATACGTTTAATAACCCCGATCAATTCTGAACAGGTATGTGTTTTAAGCTTGGGGTCATAAACCTCAAGTGGATTAAAGCCCATCGGGTAGTCAGTATCAGCCGGATTGAAGTAAACTACATCCGCAGCGCGCTCCGCTGGAATCCGTTTTAAGATTGCTTGTGCGTAGTCACCGTGCGGATCAATCACCGCAAAACCATAAGGGCTATAGATATCAGAAATGGTGAGTAGCTCCAGCATACCTGATTTACCCGTTCCGGTCTGTCCGATAATATACAGGTGCCGCCCACGATCCGTCCGGGGGATACCAAACATAGTGTTGTGACCACGAAAGTTCGTAGCCGCAATTGGACTCAGCAAATCCTGTGTTTCGGGTGTAAGTATTGGTAGATTGGCCGGCGGCTCTGCCGTTTGGCTGGTGGCCCATAGAATAAATGGCGTTTCCACATTAGTGTGAGGCAAGTGATACAATGTGGCCACTTCCTCGATATTGCAAATGAACCCCGCTTTATTAAATGTTCGAGAGCGGTAATGGGCTATTAAAAACGGATCATTGGCGATACGCCGCGCTTCGAAACCATTTAGGTACGTGCTATTAAACTGTTTGTAGCTGGCAACGATCGATTGCATCTGTAGCTGCGCTTGCTGGGTAGTTGTATTGCCTCGATACACGATGCGAAGTTGTGTTTCAAATGCCAGCTTCTGGGTTTTTTCTACCGCGGCACTTGCCCTAGTCGTTTCGTAATCGCTCAGCTTGACGGCATCCGTTTTCACTTCTGGCGGCTTCCAAAGCGCACTCATAAAGCCAGTCGTTTTACTGCCGCCTTGGTTTTTTATACCAGAGATATAACGCTCGCTGTTTTTGTGCCAGTTCCCCGGTGCCGGCTTTATGAGCAGTTGCAACCACGCTTCTTCATCTTCGCTAAATTTTGCTAGTGTAGCTGTAATAGCTGCCAGCGGGTCAACTTCAAAGCTCTGAAACGTCTTAATAGGCAGTGCACTATTACCAACAAACTTTAGTTCTGTCACTAGTTCAGTGCTGTAGTTTTTATCTTCTTGGTATAAAGCATAGTCCTTGATCTCGCTAATGTGAACTGTTGGATACTGGGCATAAATCTGCTCTTCTACATAGCTTTTTAGATACTGGGGCACCCAAACATAAAAACCGATTCGCTTTCCAATTACCGCAATCTCAAAGCTTAGGCGCTCGCGTTTAGCAGCCGTGAACCTACCCGGAGTCGGTATTGTTAACAAGCCGTGAAGGCTTGCAAACATCTGTTCAGCTGCCAGTTCTTTTTTTTCGTTAGTCCGCGGCACTTGCAGCAAAAGCACTACGCCACTATTGTCGTAGGCTTCCTGTTCTGAGTAATCTGCTGTTTCTGCCATAGTACGTCTCGCCCATTAAAGCATAAGGCGGTTATACTTATTTTCTCATTTTTGCTGGTGTAAATATAGTGGAAGCCTGCTAGCCGTCATTTCCCCGATAGAAGAACGTGGGATTTTGTGCTAAAGCGTCCCAGATTTGCTCGTAATAAGCAAACACGCCGCTGTGTTTTCGAGCCTTTTCGCGGTGGAGCGCCAGATTGTCTTGCCAGTTTTGATAGGTTATCTTTTTATCTTTATAGAGCTGGCCCTCATCTATAAGATCAAATAACAGAGGTAATATCTTATCCACTGATCGTACGAAAACAGATTCTTGATCCATCTGCGCCTCGTATGCCTTAAGCGTTCCCACAATCCAAGGAAAAGCAACCAGCTCTGATTCCATTCTGTGGAGCGCCTCTGATTCACGAGCGTCTTTAGTAGCTTTCTCGGCTACGGGTGCGTGATTTGACGTATCACCGGCGTGAATCTCTACCAAATCATGTACGATTGCATATTGCGCCACTAAGCCCACATCAAGCCGTTTATCTATATACGGCGCTAGCGCACAGGCGAACAAAGCAAGCGACCAAGAATGCTCTGCATCATTTTCTTTACGCGAAGCCTTAAAGCGTAGTGGCGTTTCGCGATAGACCTGGTAAAAGGGGAGAGCTACATTGGTAGCTAAAAAACGCAGATCGGCAACAGTTGGCTTTGGCATATAGTTACAGCCTAGTACAAAGCTGCATCTTTGGGCATGTGGCTACCCGTAAATATTTTGTGGACCTCGTCGGCGTCTACTGTTTCTTTTTCGAGCAACTTGTCCTTAAGTGCTTCAATGTATTTGAGGTTTGCCTTAATAACTACGCGAGCACGGGTCGCAGCCTCAGTGATAAGCGCCTCGACTTCCTGGTCAATCACTTTGGCAGTATCATCGCTATATTCACGCTCGTGCACCATGCGTTCAAGCATCATGCCTTCTTCCACATGGAAGACTTGGTCACGGAGTTTAGTGCCCATACCCTGATTGATCACCATATCGCGTGCAAGTTCAGCCGCCTTCTGCAGGTCATTACCGGCACCCGTAGTGACGCGTTCCTTACCATACATCACTTCCTCGGCAATACGCCCACCAAGCATGCGTGCCAAGATGTCTTTGTACTCCAGAATACTATGGTAGCTCTTATCTTCCGGTGGTATAAACCAGGTAACACCCCCCGTACCACCACGTGGAATAATGGTAACCTTGTGCACGACATCACTGTCCGGCAGCACATGACCAACAATCGCGTGACCAGCTTCATGATAAGCGGTCAACTCTTTTTCCTTGTCGTTCATAACCTTGCTCTTGCGCTCTGGGCCAATAGCTACACGCTCGAACGCTTCAGTGACATCGGCTTGAGAAATTTGGGTATGATTGTTGCGGGCAGCAATAATTGCCGATTCATTAGCAATGTTCGCTAGATCTGCACCAGAGGAACCGGCCGTTTTAGCAGCCAGAGCATCCAGGTCAGCGTCTTTTGCGAGTGGCTTATCAGTAAAGTGTACTTTTAAGATCGCTTCGCGGTCTGGCCGGTCAGGAAGCGCAATATTCACTCGACGGTCAAAACGACCAGGGCGGAGCAGGGCGGGGTCAAGCACGTCAGCACGGTTGGTTGCAGCCAGTACAATCACATTCTGTCCTTGTTCAAAACCATCCATTTCTACCAAGATCTGATTGAGCGTCTGTTCTCGCTCGTCATGCCCGCCGCCCATGCCGCTACCACGACGACGACCAACTGCATCAATCTCGTCTATAAAAATTATACAAGGTGCGTTCTTCTTAGCCTTCGCAAACAGATCACGAACACGGCTAGCGCCCACGCCTACAAACATTTCCACAAATTCTGAACCAGAAATGCTAAAGAAGGGCACCCCTGCTTCGCCGGCTACGGCGCGGGCCAACATAGTCTTACCAGTACCTGGAGGGCCTACCAGTAACACACCCTTAGGGATACGCGCACCAACACTTGCGAACTTTTTAGGAAACTTCAAAAACTCTACGACTTCTTGCAGATCCTGCTTGGCCTCAGCTTGGCCAGCAACGCTTTTAAACGAAACTTTATCTTTCTCGTTGCCATACAAACGTGCCCGACTCTTACCAAAGCTCAGCGCCTGGTTACCCTGACCCTGCGCGCTCTTTAGCATAAAGTACAGCAAACCACCAATAAGTAGAACCGGCACAAGGTTTACGGCTAGGCTGCCGACAACCTGCCCGGTGCTACTTGGCGGCTTAATAGTTACCTGCGTTTTGTTGTAGTCTAGACCTTCCTGCTTCAAACTCGTGCCATTTTCTTTAAACGCTTTCAAGCTTGGCTGGCTCTGCCCTTTCTTAGTAATAGTCAGTTCGTCGCCACTCACTACAACTTTGGAGTACTGACCAGCATTAGACTGCTGAATAGCCTGCGTCAAAGGTATCTCCTTAAGAGTGCCGGGCTGACGGTAAGCAGCGTAGCTAATTAGTACAATAAGTACTACGAGCGCTCCAAACCCAAAATTCTTAAATCCGCGGTTGCCGCTTCCCCGCTTTGTATTCGGTCGTAAAGGTTTTTTATCCATGTTTTTTTAGTATACATCCTACTATACGGCTTTGCCTAGCGCTCACGTAGTTCGAGTGCCAAAGTCGTCTTATTAATTACCAGCCAGTGTCCAGCATTGATATCTACTTTACTACCCACACGGCCGGTTTTGGCCGCCAGCACTAAGCGTTCCAGCATACTACGCGATAGTTCTGCGCCAATGCGTGTACGCAACCATTCAGCCATAATTTCGCGTGCCACCGCATGGGGCAGCATGATAAATTGGTGGCGAGCTAATTGAGTGGCATGTGGTTGCTCATGCAAATAATTACTAGCCTGTTCAGTAATTGCATCGTTGAGTTCGTGTGTCCGATGACTAATCGCCAGCAGCGCTTCCCTGTCAGTATCAGCGAGACGAGGCATTATATTTTTACGTATATAATTCCGCAGGTACGTCTCCTCTTGATTAGTACTGTCTTCGCGCCAGCTAAGCCCTTCTCTCTCAGCATAACGCAGCAATTGTTTTTTAGGTGCGTATAGCAGCGGCCGTTTTATAACATCAGTATTTTTTAGCGAAGCCAACCCGCGACGCCCTGTACCGCGCTGCAAATTCAAAATAATGGTTTCAAGTAAATCATCTTGGTGATGCGCCGTTACGATAGCCCGAGCGCTACTTGCTTGCCGAACTTCATGCAAAAAAGCGTATCGAGCTGCACGAGCGGTTGCCTCGCTAGCCCGAGCACCCAATTTTCCTTCACGATACACACAAGGTAAGCCATAACAGTACGCCACTTTTGCCACCAGCCGTCGATCTTCAGTTGAATCAGTACGAATACCATGGTCAAAATGCGCAACTACTAAGTCATACTTCGCCCCCTGCTGCGCGAGTAAATGCAGCAAAACTGCACTATCCACACCGCCGCTCACCGCGACCACGTATTTACCCGGCTGTAATTCCAAATCCATATCTGTAATAATTGTAGCAAGATGCGTGAGCTTTTGTATCTAACCGGCAATGCTATGAAGTTTCGGCAGGCCAGCCTAGTCTGTGAGCCTTTTGACATAAGCTTACAGCGAACAACGGCAGATATTCCTGAAATTCAAGCTGAGACAGGGGAGCCTATAGCGCAGGATAAATCTGCTAAAGCGTTTGCGCTACTACAGAAGCCCCTAGTGGTTAGCGACGACAGCTGGATTATCCCCGGCCTTAGAGGGTTTCCAGGTCCTTACATGAAATACATGAATGATTGGTTTACTTTAGCGGACTGGGTGCATCTTACCAAAGATTTGACTGATCGCACGATTATACTGCGGCAAATTGTCGTCTACCAAGACAGCTCTACGCAGCAACTGTTTTCAGTTGATATAACCGGCGAGCTACTTTCTGAGCCACGTGGCACATCACATCATCCACATAATGCTTTAGTTTCGTTTGACGGCGGCCACCGTAGTAACGCCGAATATCACGAACGTGGCGAAAGTGCTGCAGCGGCATACCACAACCCTTGGCATGAATTTGCAGCCTGGTATAAGGAGAAAGAGCTATGAACCATCTATATTTTATCCGCCATGGCGAAGCAGCAATGAACGCCTTAAACATTTTTGCGGGTCGTACTGATACACCGCTCACCGAGAAGGGCCGTCAACAGGCTCGTACTGCCGGCGAAGAAGCAAAAGCGCTACACATTGATTATATAATTAGCTCGCCACTGTCGCGCGCCTATGACACTGCCAAGATAGTAGCAGAAGCTATTGATTACCCTGCGAATAAGATTGAACTAAGTGACTTACTGGTAGAGCGCAGTTTTGGCAGTGCCGAAGGACAAAAATGGTCGCCAGATTTTGATATGGAAGCTGTAGCAGATGCCGAGCCGCTAGACCAGCTACAGGCAAGACTTGAGCAGTTCTGGCTCTACGCACAAACACTGCCCGCCGAAAACATCTTGGTAAGCAGCCACGGCTCTACGGGCCGTATGCTCCGCCACGTCACTAATCCCGATATCCCTTTTCATGGCACAGCTTTGGCGCATCACTTGCCAAACGCGCACATTGTCCGGTTTGCATAGCGTATAATTGCTCGCATGAAGCAACCTGGCATACAGCGACTTTTAGATCTTCAGAAACTCCTCGAAGCATTTAGCCGTATCGAGCGCGTAACCCACCGTCAACACCTTAAAGGCTTTGTGCCAGAGAACGATACAGAACACAGCTATAACCTAGCAATGACTGCCTGGTTTCTCTCGCCACACTTTCCAAGCCTTGACCGCGACTTACTAATCAGGCTAGCACTGGTCCATGATTTAGTCGAAATACATGCTGGCGATACCTATGTGTACGCAGACGAAGCGACTATTGCCAGCAAGCACGACCGTGAGGCAGCAGCCTTAGAAAGACTCCGTGTCGACTGGTCCGATTTTCCAGAGTTGGTGGATGCCATCATTGCATATGAAGAGCGTTCAAGCGAAGAGGCTACGTTTATCTACGCACTTGATAAGATTATGCCCATCATGCAGATTTACATTTCTGATGGTTATACATGGAAAAAAGAAGGCATTACTCCAGAACGCCTCGATAGCATCAAACGTGATAAAGTTTCTCTATCACCGCATATCAAACCATATTACGATCAACTCTACGAGTTACTAGTAGACAATCCCTCCCTGTTCAACTAGTCTAAGCCGTCTAAAACTGATACAGTTTTACTTAAAAGTAAATAAAAATGGAAAAAGACTTTGTTTTACTGCTAGCCGGAGCCGTTGTCGGCATTATGAATGCCATTGCAGGTGGCGGTATGCTTGTTGGATTTCCAATACTTATTGCACTGGGTATACCTCCGCTTGCAGCAAACGCTACTACCGGGGTAGTGACAGCGCCGGGCCAGTTCGCTTCGGCATTTGGGTACCGCAGCTACTTACGCCGCGTACCCCTTCGCTACGCACTTTTGTTATTACCATGCATTATTGGCAGTACAGCCGGAGCCTTGACGCTAAGGCACACACCCGCCGCCGACTTTGCACATATCGTCCCCTTGCTAGTTTTATTTGGGGTGATGTTGTTTACCTTTCAGCCACTGCTGCATTTTCATTTGCGTAATCACTTAAAGGGCAGACGAAAGACTTGGCTACCCCTCGCATTTATTGGGCTTGCTATGCTTCCCATCAGTTTTTATGGCGGCTATTTTGGTGCCGGCTACGGTTTTATGATGCTTGCCTTCCTTGGCTATACGAGCCTGCCAGATGTACATATGATGAACAGTATAAAAAATGTTGCTGCAACATTTGTTTCGGCGACTTCGGTTATTTGTTTATACAGCGCGCACATAATTAATTGGCACGCAGGCCTAGTTATGGCAGTAGGGTCGACTACTGGTGGGTACGTTGGTGCACGCAGCGCCCAAAAAGTTTCCAGCCACTGGTTACGAATTGGCATTATTGCTATAGGCCTCTCCGCCGTAATCGCTCTTGCCGTTAGGCAGTACTAGCTTTTTACTACTCAACCTGCTACAATCTCCCCTGTTATTCTTTCCGTTTGGCGCTGGTCGCTGACCGGGAAGAGCAGCCCGACAAGATGTATTCCATTTTTGCCGGCGCGATGAGAAACCCGTAAAATGGGTGCCTCATTACCGGGGCGGCGTAGCTCAGCTGGTTAGAGCACAGGACTCATAAGCCTGGGGTCACAAGTTCAAGTCTTGTCGCCGCTACCATACATCCTTAATTTGTCTACCCCTTTATCTTCATACATGGCAACCAATACTTTAGAAACTGCTCATCTTTTTACTCCAGGACGAGCATCTTATGTTACCGGCACTCCAGAAGGGGATTTCGACCTAACCTTAACCGAGGCATCAGACTATAGAGCCAAAGTAGCTGCTGAAGTATTTGACGAGCAATTTCATACAACCGCAGTATTTGCAGGTGGCTACCCTGGGATTGCTCAAAACTGGCCAGCAGAGCACACTCCCCCTTTGGGTGGTCGTGAGGCAGACTTAATGGCGGTACCTCTTATATCTCGCTTATCAATAGGGGTGGAACGCTCAGGACATAGATGAGGTAGTGAAGCGACAGGGCGAATCTAACAACAGTATCGGCGATGTCGTAGTTGCAATTGAAAAGGGTATGCTTAATCCCAATGACTTCCACCACGACAACACGCATGGAATTACCTTAGTTACTGGCGCACTTCACGGGGCCCGTTTCCGGAAGATTCTCGCCAAGGGCCTAGACATCGACCCCCATCTTGTTCGTCGGACTAATATGCGTGATCGATATGGCACACCGGCAACCGAATTTCGTGGTAGAGAACTAGCCCCAGTTGCACTTGCTAAAGAATATGCCGCTATTGCGATTACCAACCTTGTACTTAGAAACGTTCGCCCGGGTAACCTAGAAGACTTGCGAGACGCCGAGCAACGTTTTAATGAAATAGCCACCAAAAGCTCCAAATAGCTTAGCACTTAAGTAAGCTCATAGCAGTATTTTGTTTGCGAGCAACAAACCAACTAGATCAACCCAAAAGTTGAGTTCGAGTTACAATTAGATTATGCAAACAAAATCCGGAAAAGCACTCCATCCAATTGGCATTGGCACCTGGCTCATAGCCGGAACATATGCTCTTAGCCCCACAGAAAAATACCGAGGCGCAAAACCAAACACTACCAACGAGCCCACAGAGATCGAGGCAATTAGATACTCCCTGTCTAAAGGGCAAAATCATATCGATTGTGCGGAATTGTATGGCGCTTTTTATACCGACGAAGTCGTTGGTAAAGCGCTGATTGGCGCCCCCAGAGAAGATTTGTATATTGCCGACAAGTTATGGAAATCTAGCGTAGCAACCGGTAAGGTACGCCCTACCGTTGAAAAAATGCTGCAAAAACTCGGCACCGAGTACCTTGACCTGCTTTATATTCATCTCGCCTGGGATGACGCACCCTGGCGAGAAGCCTTGCCGCAAATTGACGAGCTGATTGATACGGGCCTTGTCCGCCATCTTGGCGTTAGCAATTTTACCATTCCGCAAATGCAAGAAGTTATGAAGCTAGCCAAGCACCCTATCACCGCTAATCAAATAGAATACAATATTCTCTACAAAGATGCCGCAACCCAAGAATTTCGGGATTTTTGTAAAACAAACGACATCCAATTAATTGCCTACCAGCCCCTAAAGCGTACCGCGGTATTGGCTAACAAGACCATTCAGCATATTGCAGCGCAGCATGACGCCACACCAGCCCAAGTTGCATTAGCTTGGTTAATTGCTAAAGACGCGCTGCCTATCCCTAAGGCAACTCAAAAGGTTCATATTGATGAAAATCTGAGAGCAGTCAAGCTGCAACTAAGCGTAGAAACAATCAGCCAGCTAGATGAGCTCTAGTATCCCACGCAAGACCTAGCTCATTACGACGTATGGCAAACTCTGCTAAGCTACAGGTATGCTTGATTACATTAATCCACGCATTGACACACCTGAAGCATACCAGCCGCTAGGGGACATCTACCCAGAGGAACGCTTAGTTGATAGCGCTGACTTTGCCCAAAAACGAGAGAATTACACTTCTGATCAAGAAAATCAATTAAATGTTGAAAGCCACATCCTCGATATTGATCCCGACGATGATCCTGATCTTTTTGTAGCTGCTCATAATAAGCTTCTTGCAGATATGGAAGCAAAGTTAACCACATACTTACCGACAGTCAAACATGAAGTTATAAAGCGCACTGCGGCGTATTTCGCTAGTGATGACGAAACAGCATACAAGCATATCATAGAATTACTAACCGATCGTCTAGCCGCAACCAAGCAAGTTCTTATACGTGACGACCTCGTGATACCCATGGAGCTTTACGGGGCATTTCCTGCCCACAGACAACCTCTGCTTGCGTCTCATGAGCTCACCTGGCAGATGTATCTTGGCAACAATGACATGGACGATTTTCGAGCGCCCATTGTCGGAAAGCTTCTAACTCACGAGGTAATGCATGGGGTATTTACATCTGGCACGGATGCAGAAGGGTTCACGACAATCCGTAATGGACTTCGCCTTACCCCGCCTAGACAATCGACGGGAGACCCAATCAAGGACACCGTACTAGAGTTTCAAGCTCCTTCTGAGGAGCTTGATTATGGCAGCTGGCTCAGCGAGGGAGCTTTAGAAAGTTTTCGAGGCACTCTGTTTAGCGATCCAGATTTAGGCTACCAACCGAACGTTATGGTCCTACATATGCTTAATGCTTTATCGCCAGGCCTCCGA
Organism: uncultured Candidatus Saccharibacteria bacterium; assembly: GCA_964478195.1. GTDB lineage: Bacteria > Patescibacteriota > Saccharimonadia > Saccharimonadales > UBA4665 > JAJZCD01. The sequence goes on along the minus strand of CAYZGW010000010.1, from coordinate 5,647 downwards.
GATAGAATGGTACTCGCAGCATTAGATAGGCAAGGGCCAGCTTCCGAATTTGCGGAAGTTGAAGCAATGATGGGGCCAAATGCCATTATGGATATAGGCCGCATGATCAACCAAGTGACTGCTTTTTCTGACAATGCAATCTTTAAGCACCACGTTGTCGCGCTGCTTCCTCGGGAGCTACAGGCTAGAGGGAAAGTGATCCTAGACCAACAAGAAGCCGAAATATTTAAAGCGGATCAAGACTATCAAGATTGGTTGCAGAGTGGCGAATAAAGCAGTCTTTTTATTAATTTAACTACTCGTAGTGCAGGGCTTCGACAGGGTCAAGGTGAGCAGCCCGTCGGGCCGGATAGAGGCCAGCCAGAATGCCAATCCCTGTTGTAAGGGCTATAACCCCCAGAATTAGCCATATTGGTAAGGTAATGATGTTTGAGCCGGTAATGTTATTGCCAGAGAGTTGCTTGTTAATGATGGGGTTGGCAATTAGTACTGCGGCGTAGCCAATAAGTAGCCCAATCACACCACCAAAGAACCCCAGTAAGGCTGCTTCAAATGTAAACAACATACTGACCGTTCCGCGGCGAGCACCAACAGCCCTCATAACTCCAATTTCCCGGGTTCGTTCCAGAATACTCATAATCATGGTGTTCACTACTCCAACAGCAGCCACTACCAATGCAATGCCGCCTATACCGCCAAGTACAGCTCCCAGAATGTTAAAGATGCCAAGCTGTTGTTTGATTTGCGTCTGTGCGTCGGCCGCACCAACTTTATAGGTATTCCGAATGGTTTTTGCGATGCTAGCCGCATTGGACGACTCATCCGCCTTAACAATGAACGAGCTATAGCCCTGCTTAGCAAGCTCGTCAGTCACCGTAACATGAGACGGTATCGGCTGTGTATTGCAGTTTCCAGGCGTGCGCTGATTGCGGCATTTTGCCTGCGCCGCATCCTGATCGGCTTGGGTTATCTGCACCATTTGGCTTTCTTCCATGCCCCGTGCCCAGCCTAGTGGCACTCGAATAACATAGTTCTGATCCGTTGCATCGGTAATACCGACAATTTTACCAGTTAGGGTAACTGGTGCTGGTTGGTAATCTCTGCCATCTTGTCCAGGATGTGTGCTAGACCATGCCACTTGTGCCTTAAACTGCTGCACCGCATCTACACCAACGCCGCTATACCAACCTTGTGCAATAAGCTGCACCTGCTTGCCAATGAGCGCGGAATAGTTATGTTTAAAGCCCAGCTTATCAGCATAATCAGAACTAACGGTAAGCACTCCGTCGCCATCTTCGGTCTGTATGTCGCGGCCTGCAAGCACCTTGTCCTTTATAACGCCATTAGCGTCATATGCAACAATCTGCTGGGTACGTAGCTTCTGGCCGCCATACTGCAAGGCCTGGAATTGGCCAACTTGTGTTTGACGAGCCACACCCACCACATGCGGTATACTACCAAGCTTAGCGGCTAAATCGTCCGTTAGATGCGTGCAGGTTTGACAGTTGTTGTCGCCATTATTATGATTATCCCAGGTTATATCGGTTTGGGGTGAAACAGCAACCTGTTGAAACGTGCCATTGGCCTCAAACTGCTTAGTCATAAAGCCTTTAAGGCTAAAGACCGCAGCAAGCATAATTGTGACGCTCGTGGCTCCGATAACGACAGCAAAGACTGTTAATGCGCTACGCAGTTTTTGGCGGCGGATATTCCGAAACGCTATAGCTACATAATCTCCTGGCCGCATATTAACCTCTTACCAGTTTTCCGTCTTTAATTTGGATAACACGGCCGGCTTGTTTGGCAATCGACATATCGTGTGTAATGATGATCAGCGTTATTCCTTCTTTATTTAAGTCCCTGAGCAGCTTCATAATTTCTTCACCACGAGCACTGTCTAGATTACCCGTTGGCTCATCTGCCAAGATGATACTCGGCCGCACTGCTAGCGCCCGGGCAATCGCTACACGTTGACGTTGACCACCAGAAAGCTGGCTCGGCTTGTGCTTCAACCGGTCACCAAGCCCAACAGCTTCCAAACATTCCTGTGCTCGTGCCTTCCGGGCCTTGGGTTTCATGTGACTAAAAACCAACGGCAGCATCACGTTCTCCAGCGCCGTTTGTGTTCCTTGCAGGTTAAACGACTGAAACACAAAACCAATATGTTTGTTGCGATAATCAGATAGCTGGCGGTCCCGCACATGGGACAGGTCCGTGCCGTCAATGGCCACCGTGCCACTTGTCGGCTTATCCAGCCCACCAATAATGTTTGCGAGCGTCGATTTGCCCGAGCCACTCGGACCCGTTATCGCTACGAATTCGCCAGTGTTAATCGTGCAATCTATCCCATCAAGCGCATTGAGCACCTCATCACCCAAGTGATACGTTTTTGTAAGGTTTTTCAGCTCAATTGCAGCAGACATGTTGTATTTTTATCATTCCTTAAGCATAAGCTTAACTAAATTCATAGGCTATTACAAGTATGCTTGTTGGAATAGTTACATTAATTAGTGCTCTAATCGCATACAGTATGTAAACTGGATAAGAGAAATCTACAAGATTACTATTACGTCATGGATACTCCTAACTTCTACAAACAAGTAGCCACAACCACCCGCAGTCGGTTGGGTCCTACGGCCGAGCGTTTTGTTGCACGACAAATTCGTGAGCATACCCAAAAAGATCTTAAGACACTGGAGCCAAAAGACTTACGACCGTTAATTAACTGGATTGAGTTAGCCATGCGTACTATTTATAGCGATCAACGCAATATAGAAATATATCTACATGATTTGCGGGCGCTTACGTCACCCAAAACTAAGAACTCTTCAGCTCATGGCAAAGAAATCTAGCCTACCGGCGTATACTCCTGACTTTTCGTCCCATGAAGGAGCAATACGCGATACCGCTCAACTAGAAGCGCTTTTTGCTAGCATTGGTGAAGGTATTGTTGCTACCGATGAAAATGGCTTTATAAACCGCATAAATCACACCGCGCTCAAACTACTCGGCTTGCGCCGTTCGGAAGTATTACGGAAGCACCTGATGGAAGTGATCGTACCAGTTCACGAAAACGGATCGCTTGTTGATGTTTTTGAGCGTCCAGTCAGCAAGGCTTTTCAAACAGGTAAGTCGGTAGGCGCCCGTACGCTGTACCGCCTAAAAGATGAATCTATCTTGCCGGTGTACGCCACTGCATCACCCATCATTTCGCATGGCAAACCCATTGGTGCCATAGAAGTATTTCGTGATTTAACTACCGAGCTAGAGAGCGAGAAATTACAGTCTGATTTCATTTCAATTGCCTCTCATCAGCTACGAACACCGCTTACCGCTATTAATATGTACGCCCAGATGCTACAAGACGGCCTTGCCGGCGATCTGACGCCGGAACAAGAGCCATACATAGAGATCGTCCTTACTTCGGTTAGGCGCATGAATGCGCTTATTAGCACCTTGCTCAATATCACACGACTTGAGGCTGGTGGTCTGGTTATTAAGCCACAGTACATTGATGTAAACGATATAGCACACGAGATACTAGACGAGTTTGCTCCAGCCGCCCAAGCTAAGTCAATCTCGTTAGCGACCAAGCTCCCGCCCCATACTAAAGCCGCCTACATTGATGGCCTCCTCGTTAAAGAAATCTGCGCTAACTTACTAAGTAACGCTATTAAATACACCCCGGAGGGAGGCAATGTAACCTTTACCTTCGTCGAAAAGGACAAAGAATTGCTGTGGTCTATAAAGGACACAGGGTACGGCATACCTGCAAGTGACCAACGCAGCATTTTCTTAAAGTTCTTTCGGGCTAGCAATATTCTATACAGAGATGTCAGTGGCACCGGACTCGGTCTATACCTGATAAAAAACATAGCGGAGTCGCTAGGCGGCGAGCTGTGGTTTGAAAGTACCGAAAACGTAGGCTCAACCTTTTATTTTTCCTTGCCAAAAGAAAGCGGACAGAACTAAAGTTTACCGTGAAGCGCCCGCAGAGCTGCTTGTGCTTGGCACAGCGCTCTGGCCAAGAATAAGGATGAAATCTGCACTAGGGTAGGTTGCCGTGAGCGTCGTACTGGCCACAACTGTTGCGTGATACGTGCTCTTTAGATATGCCAGCGTATTTGGCATGCTGCCTTTGGAATTATCAACGATCGTTGTGGTTGCCTGGGCAGCTGGCGCATCTCCAATCGAGACCGTCATGCCTTTGCCTATCAGTTTGTTCTCCTGTGCAAGCGCTAGGCCTGGCGTTTGTGTGCCATTAAGTATTACCGCAACAGCACTTTCTTTGGTTACTGGGTCAGCTGTAAAGAGTTTTTGGATCTGTTTTTGAATGTCAGAGAAGTTATCTAGGCCCGCTGCCGGAGTTAGGGCCGATTGCCCATCGGGTGCCGTATAGTTGGCAAGCATAGTCGTGTTTTTGCCCATCAGAGTATTAATGTTATAGGAGTCTATTTTATTGTCGTCAATCTTTTTCATATAGGTAAAGAGGGTTTCGATTTCATTCAGCTGCAAACTTGTTTTTACGTTATTGCCTACCGCATCTAACAGACCGCTGACTTTGAATGGATTAGCAATTACTGATGGCTGCACCGCTTTGTCTTTGACTGCTAGCAGCATCTTGCGCTGATACAGCGTACGAGTAAAGTCAGACTGCGCATAGCCATACGAGCCATATGCATCGCCACGGGCACGCGCCAGGTTTAGCGCCTGCTTGCCGTTAAGCGTTACCGGACCATTTGGATATTTAGCAAGTGCACAGCAGTTGCGTGTTGTATAGTCGACGCTGGGGTCGTAAATACCACGAGAATCATCACTACTAATTGTGATCGTGATGCCACCTACCGCGTCTACAAGATCACGAAAGGCGCCATAATTTATAAGTGCCGTGTAATCGATTGTTAAGTCGAGATTATCTTGAATTACCGTTTGCAGTGCATTCATTCCGCCATCCGGGTATGCGGAGTTTATCTTGGCATGTCCAGCGCCCGGTATACTCACCCATAAATCACGTGGCACACTTAAAATGAGTGCAGTGTTATTTTTGGTATTAACGCTGAGTACCATAATTGAATCGGTAAGATTAGCGCCATTGTGTCCTGCATCATCTGCAGAATTAGCCGCTAATAATATATTTACTCGCCCATCCTGGTTATGTAACGGCACTGGGTGAAAGACTTTTAACAGGCTGAGAGGATTAGCATTGCCAGTCAGTTTAGCAAAATCTTTATAAAATTTGAGTCCAAACCAGCCACCGCCCAACAACACCAGTACGCCCAGCACCATTGCCGCCCGCTTAAACATACGCTTAATTGACCGGGGTTTTCGTTCTGCAGGTTCTTGCCTAGGAACTTGTTGTCGTTCCTGGCGACGTTGACGCCGCCTAGACTGCTCCCCACCTAGCTCTCGTGATACAGAGGGCGATGCCACCTGTGGCTTGCTGCTAGCAAGCACCGATTGGTGATCGGATCGTTTAGGCATGTCGGCCAGCTTAGCAGGTCGTGACTGAATTTTTGCTGCAGATCCATGAAATACAGATTGCCGGGGGCGGTTCTCTATCGGTTTTGCAAAAAAACCATCAATGTTTGCAGGCCGCTTCGGGCTGAAGCTATCATACTTTTTTGGTTCCATGACTCTGGGCTATTGT
>CAYZGW010000009.1:0-36884 GCA_964478195.1 uncultured Candidatus Saccharibacteria bacterium | reverse complement strand
AGGCGTCCACCTAGTAACGGTTAACGATTACCTGGCCCAGCGCGATGCCGGTTGGATGGGCAAGGTATATGACTTTTTGGGCCTAAGCGTCGGTGTAATTATCCCGGATGAATCGTATGTCTACGACGCCAAGTTCGAAAATAAAGACCATTTTGACAAGCGCATGCACCATTTAAAGCTAGCTACCAGGCAAGAAGCCTACGCTGCTGACATAACTTATGGAACAAATAATGAGTTCGGTTTTGATTACCTGCGCGACAATATGGTGCGCGAAGTTGACCAGCTGCGCCAGCGTGATTTGAACTTTGCGATTGTGGACGAGGTTGATTCAATTCTGATCGACGAAGCTCGCACGCCGCTTATTATTAGCGCACCGTCGGTAACGCCAGGCAATGCCTACGAACAATTCGCCCGCACAGTCCGTCAGCTGAAGTCGGAAGATTACGAAGTTGATGAAAAACGTAAAACTGTCATCCTGACTGATAAAGGTGTAGATCGCATCGAGAAAGTGCTGGGTATCGATAACATTTATGCCTCCGAAAATATCCGCACTATCTACCACCTGGAGCAGGCACTTCGTGCTCAGACATTATTTAAGCGCGATAAGGATTATGTGGTCACTAACGACGGCGAAATTGTGATTGTGGATGAGTTCACTGGTCGTCTGCTAGCTGGTCGCCGCTATAACGAAGGCTTGCACCAGGCAATCGAAGCCAAAGAGGGTGTGGAAGTGCAGCAAGAAAGCATGACGCTGGCCACCATTTCCTTCCAGAACTACTTCCGTTTGTATAACAAGCTGGCTGGTATGACTGGTACGGCCATGACCGAAAGCGAAGAATTCCACCAGATTTACAAGCTCGATGTGGTGGAAGTACCGTCCAACCGTGACCTGGCGCGTGATGACCGTACTGACCGCATTTACCGTAGCGAAACTGCGAAGTTTAAGGCAATTGTCGAGCAGGTGAAAGAGCTCCAGGAAAAAGGTCAGCCAGTGCTGATTGGTACAGCTAGCATCGAAAAAAATGAGAAGCTCGGCAATCTACTCAAGAAAGCCGGCGTGTCACACAACGTTTTGAACGCCAAAAACAACGAACGCGAAGCTAAGATTGTGGCCGCTGCTGGTGAAAAGGGCGCCGTAACGTTAGCCACCAACATTGCTGGTCGTGGCACCGATATTGTGCTTGGCGAAGGCGTCAAAGAGCTTGGCGGGTTGTTTGTACTGGGTAGTGAGCGCCACGAATCGCGGCGTATCGATAATCAGCTGCGTGGTCGTTCTGGCCGCCAGGGCGACCCTGGTGTGACGCAGTTCTATGTGAGCACCGAAGACGACCTGATGCGTATATTTGGCGGCGACCGAATTGCAAGCATTATGAACCGCCTAAAGGTCGAAGACGATGTGCCGATCGAGAATCGCCTCATTAGTCGCAGCCTTGAAAACGCTCAGAAAAAGGTGGAAGGCTTCCACTTCGATCAGCGTAAAAACGTGGTGCAGTACGACGACGTAATGAACCGTCATCGCCGCGCCACCTATGCTATGCGCAAAGAGATCCTGAGAGCTAACGATATCAGTAAGCGCGTGAAGGTGTATGTGGAAGACGAGGTAAGTTTGTTGGCTGATAGTCCACTGCGCCTAACTGACGAATTCGAGCCAGTAGTGCGCGAACTGCTGCCATTAGATGAGCCGGCTTTGGATCGTGTCTTTGCCACCACTTCCGATAAGGCTAAGACCGTTTTGGTCGAAGAAGCCAAAGAGCTGTATGCTGGTCGTGAGGCGGCCTTTGGTGAAGAGATCTTGCGCAAAGTAGAGCGTGATATTTATCTGCAAATTCTTGATAACCTTTGGATGCAGCATCTCGAGAACATGGATCACTTGCGTGAAGGTATTCATTGGATGAGCGTGGGTCAACGTGACCCGCTTGTTGAGTATCGCCGCCGCGGACAAATGATCTTCGAAGAAATGCAAGGAGCACTGCGTCACGAAGTAGTCCGCGCTTTATTCCATGCAGAACCAGTTGCAGCCGAAGATCTGGAGCAGCCAATTGAAACAGAGCTGACTCGTGCTGCTCGTAACTCAATTAGCAACGCCGGAAATATTATCGAGGGTGAGGATGAGTTTGATGAGTCTGACTTTGCTGAGAAGAAAGCCGTAAAAGCAAAGAATACCAGTGTCAAACGCAAAAAGGCCAATAAGGCAGAGCGGCAGCGCAAAACCAAGGCGCGCAAGCGCAAATAGAATTAGGAACTGAATGTTCCGATAAAATGTAGACTTAAAAACGTATCGAAAAAGCTGGAATTTATGAAACATACCGTCGAAGAAATCATATTGCGTAATGGTGCCAAGGGATTGCTGGTGCATATCCCCGATGCCACAGTCATGGACGTTTACATCAATTTCCGTGCCGGTGAATATCTGGTGGAGCGAGCCAAATGGGAAGCACCGCACCTTATGGAGCACGTCTTGCTGGGTGCCAACGATACCTACCCGCGAGCTCGTGATTTCCAGGCGGAAGTAGAAAAAAACGGCGCCTATAGCAATGCTAGCACCGATGTGTACGACATTGTATATGAAACCGAATGCGCCGACTTTGAGTGGGAGCGGGTATTCAACCTATTGCTACTCTCAATTGAGCATCCGCTGTTTTTGCAAGAAGAGTTCGATGCCGAGTTTGGTAATGTGCGCGAAGAACTCAGTGCCCGGGCGAACAACCATTTCCGCCAACTTGGCGCCAACACTCGCAAAGCCTACGGCCTGGTAGCCGAAACCGATCGCGAGCGGTTGGAGCTTATGGACAATGTCACACTCGAAGATGTCCGCGAGCACTACCGCCGCACGCACACTACCGACAATATGCGGTTTGTGGTCGCCGGTAACATCGGTAAGCGCAAAAATACCATCGTACATATGCTTGAAAACATCAATCTGCCGCACGGAGAGCGCTTTGCTATGCCGGATGAGATTGTGAAGCAGCCCACGCAGCCGGTCTGTATTCCTAATGACAGTGTCGACACCATCTACTTCTACATTGATGCGTTTATGAACCGCCGTCTGGAAGAAACAGAGGTAGATGCGCTGGGTCTGGTTAACGCCATCTTAACAGAGACACTCTATAGTAAGATTTTGGGTACAGCCCGCGAACGCGGTCTGGTATACGGTATGAACAGCGGCTACCAGCAAATCAAACTTAGTAGTAACCTGTGGTTTGGGAGTCAGGTATCGGTAACAAATGCATCGGCGCTGTTCGATATCGTAATTGAGCAAATGGGCAACCTTTTTCGTGGTGAGTTAGCGGAGGCCGATATTGCCGCAGCGCAAGCGTATGCCATTGGTCGTTACCAGCGTAGTGCGCAAACGGTCGCCAGCACGGCACAGGGCTATACTGGCCGCTACTTCTTTGATGAGTATGTCGATGACTATTACAAGATTCCAGAGCGCATCAAAGCGGTAACCAAGCAGTCGATTGTCGAGGTAACCCGGGCAATGTTTGCTGATGACCTTGGCGGCATTGGTATCTATGGCAAGTGCGATCCAGCACTGGCTAAAAAGCTTGATGACCAACTGCACGTCCTCTGGAAATAGCCGTGGAAGAAGCCAAGCAATCAGCTCTTAAACTACGCAGCGACGTGGCGGAAGCTATGGGGCGTATTGGAGTTACTGATCTGAGTGAGAAAAAACTGGCACTGGACGCTGAAATTGCAGCATCCGATTTCTGGAATAATCAAACACATGCCCGCGAAGTGGTCAAAGAGCATGCGAAGCTGGAAAAGCGCACACAACCTTGGCTGCGGCTACGACAAGAAGTGGCTGATCTGGTCGACCTTATGGAACTAGGCGATAGTAGCATGCAGATTGAATTAGATAAGTCCTTGCAAGAGCTAACCCAGCGATTTGATACCCTGAAAGAAGAATTAAAATTTAGTGGTCTTTACGACGATAACGATGCAATTTTGAGTATTCATGCGGGGGCCGGCGGAGCCGACGCTCAAGACTGGGCAGGTATGCTGCTACGCATGTACGCTCGATTTGCCGAAGGCCAGGGGTGGCAAGTGGTGACAGTTGACGAGTCTAGCGGTGAAGAAGGGGGTATCAAGAGTGTGACGCTCGAAATTTCTGGCACATTTGCTTATGGCAAGCTAAAGGGTGAGCATGGCGTACATCGTCTGGTGCGCCTGAGCCCCTTTAATGCCGAAAGCCGGGAGACCAGCTTTGCTAAAGTGGAAGTAATGCCCAAGATTGATACACCCGAAGCGGTTCAGATTGATGAAAAGGACCTGAAGATCGATGTCTATCGCAGTGGCGGGCATGGTGGCCAATCGGTGAATACCACTGACTCGGCAGTACGGATTACTCATTTACCCACGAATATTGTGGTAGCGATTCAGAACGAGCGTAGCCAATTGCAAAACAAGGAAACGGCAATGACTATTTTGCGCTCGCGCCTTGCGCAGTTGCAGCTGGAGCAGCATGCCGAGCGAGTGAGCGAGCTGAAGGGGCCTAACGAGCAGGCGGCCTGGGGCAATCAAATCCGTAGCTATGTGCTGCACCCTTATAAACAGGTGAAAGATTTGCGTACCGAACATGTTTCTAGTGATCCGGATGCGGTTCTCAGCGGCGAACTGGAGCCGTTTGTGGCCGCATATCTGGAATATACCTTGGGTAAATAATTTTCCGAGGCGGGCAGTTTAGGCGTATCAATCAGGAGACCGTTTCACGCGGGCGGACTAATTGTCCGTCCGGCTGCACTTCGCCTTGAGTCTCCTGATTGATACGCCTAAACTGCCTTAATATCCATGCTAGCCTCAAGCTGTGGGCGGCCGTAGCGACAAAACTAGCCCGAGCTCACAATCCTTGTTATACTAATGCTTACATGATTCTTTTGGACAGGGTAACAAAGACCTACAACAAAAATTTGGGGCCGGCTCTAGATCGCATTAGCCTGCATGTTGAGCCTAAAGAGTTTGTGATTGTGGTAGGGCAGAGCGGCGCCGGAAAATCGACGTTACTGAAGCTGCTCACCCGTGAAGAACGTCCTACTAGCGGTAAGATAATCGTTGGTGGTGTCGATTACGACAAGCTCCACGACCGCGATATTCCGTTGCTGCGCCGCAAAATCGGCACGGTTTTCCAGGATTTCAAGCTACTGCCTAATCGCACAGTGTTTGAAAACGTAGCATTCGCGCTCGAAATCGTCGGTGCCAGCAGTAAAGAAATTAAAAACACGGTGCCCAAAGTGCTCGACATAGTAAATCTCAAAGACAAGGCCGAGCGTATGCCCCAGGAACTCAGCGGCGGCGAGCGTCAGCGCGTGGCAATTGCGCGAGCTATCGTGCGCCAGCCCAAGATTTTGATCGCTGATGAGCCTACCGGCAATCTTGATCCCAAGCATGCTTGGGATGTCATTCGGGTGCTCGAAAAAATCAATCACTATGGCACTACGGTGCTGCTCACTACTCATAACCAGGAAATTGTGAACAAACTTAAAAGGCGAGTGGTTACCATTCAACACGGTCAGATAGAAAGTGATCGGGCTAACGCTCAATATACTGTTAAATAACATTAAGATATGAAACGCAGATTTATTACTTTTGGACGTATTATACGCACTGGCATGGTGAACTTTGGGCGTGGTCTGTGGTTGGCACTAGCCGCCATGGCGATTATGGTTATTACGCTCACCATTATTCTATTTTCGGTGATCGCTAATGCTACGTTTAATCATACGGTTGATCAGATTGCCAGCCAGGTTGATGTCTCGGTTTTTTTGCAGGATTCGGTAACACAAGCGCAGGCTGGCAACTTTATTGCCGACATAAAAAAACAATCTGACGTTCGACGGGTAGAGTACTTAAACAAGCAGCAAGCGCAAGAACGCTTCTTAAACCAGAATAATGGTAACCAGAGCTTGCAGAGTGCCATTATCGAAACGGGCAACCCCATACCAGCAACCATCCACGTGTACCCTAAAGATCTAAATGATGTAAGTGCCATCAATAAGTTTTTAACGCAAAAGCAATATCAAACACTGCAAACAGCTGATTCGCCGTCGTATAACGGCGATCGCAAGAAGGCGATCGACAACATTACACATGCCACTAACATTCTACGGCGTATTGGGGTACTAGCAGTGATTGTCTTTGCGATTATTTCTGTACTCATCATCTTCAACACCATCCAGATGGCCATATTCAACCGTCGTGACGAGCTACAGATTATGCGTCTGCTCGGCGCGAGCACCAGCTATATTCGTGGACCGTTTGTGGTCGAGAGTGTTATTTACGGTATCTTATCGGCAGTGGCGTCGATACTTATTATCAACGGTATTTTTGTAACGGCCAGTAGCTCGCTGCAAGCAACTAGCTTTGGGCTTTTAGATATTAGCTATAGCCAGAGCTATTTCGAAAACCGCTACTGGCAATTGTTGCTGGTGCAACTGGCGCTTGGTATACTTATAGGTGCCGCATCTTCTACTATTGCTACACGGCGCTATCTTAAATTCAAAACACCCAAGAAATAGAAAGAATCGTCAGGACTGGCACATTTCGGGCGAAATGCCCTAGTCCACGCCGTACCTGAAGTACGTCATCAAACCGAATGGGGGATTGATTGAAACATAAGCATGAACATGGTATTATACAAACGGTAGTTTTAAAAACAAAAGCTATGAAAACAAAAGTCTCTCACACTGTTTCAGCGAAACTTACCGTTAGTCTGCTCGCACTCTCGAGTGCAGTGCTTATTGGTGGTAGTTTTTTGCCGAGCATTAGCCAAGTACTTGCCGATAGTTTTCAAGATCAGATCAATGCACTCAACGCCAAAAACTCGGATGCTCGGGGTTTAGTAAATGGCTTGCAAGCGCAAGCTGCAAGCTATCAAGATGCAATCAATCAGTTGCAACAACAGATCAATGGCATCCAGAGCTCAATTAATGCCAACCTTGCACAGCAGGCAAGCCTGCAACAGCAGATTATTGATACGCAGCATCAAATTGATCAGGAAAAAGCATATCTAGCTAATGACGTAAAATCGATGTATGTTGACGGTACGCCGACTACACTAGAGGTACTAGCCACTAGTAAGAACTTGAGCGATTTTGTTGATAAACAAGAATATCGAACTAGTGTTCAAAATAAGCTCCAGGACACACTTAATAAAATTGCCGCTCTGCAAAAGGATCTACAGTCTAAAAAGACACAAGTTGATCAGCTGTTAAGCGAAGAAAAATCGCAGCAAACGCAACTAGCCTCAGCCCAAGCCCAACAGCAGTCAATGTTAAGCTACAATCAAAACCAGCAAGCGAGCTACAACGCTCAAATCGCTGCTAATAGCAAGCAAATTGCTCAATTGCGCGCCCAGCAGGCGGCCGCCAACCATACCATCGGCCGCGACGTGGTAGCTGGTGACCCCGGCCATGGTGGTTATCCAGCCTATTTGGATAACGCTGCTCAAGACAGCTTGATCGATCCGTGGGGAATGTACAACCGCGAGTGTGTGAGCTTTGCCGCCTGGAAAGTAAAGCAGACATATGGATATATGCCCTACTGGGGTGGATCGGGCAACGCTAACCAATGGCCGGGTGATGCCCGTGGTGCCGGTATAGCAACTGGTTCAACACCTCAAGCAAACTCTGTGGCTATCTGGAACGTCGGTGCTTTTGGCCATGCTATGTGGGTCGAAGCAGTGAATAGTGACGGCAGTATTTATGTTAGCCAGTACAACTATGACTACAATGGCCACTACAGCGAAATGTACGTGCCTGCCTCGCAAGCTCACAGTTTCATCTATATCTACTTTGGGGGCTAGGATTTTTGTTTCTCAATCCGGTAGCGATGCTATTTAAGATGTGCTCTTAGCCTCGCAGCCGCTTATACCAGCTGAACATACTATATTTCGATGAACTATAAACTAAATCTACAGGATTCTGGTGGCCAACCTCATACCCGCCAAACCGCCTTTTAAAGCTCGTGACGCCTTCTAGGTGAGTACTTTTTACTATGTCGGTTATCCCGCCAAAGTTCAAAGTATGTAGCCCACGCCTGCGAGCCTCTAAAATGGCGCGCCAAATCACAAAATATGGTGGGGCGATTTTGCGGAAATCGTTAGAAGAACCGGAAAACACGTAGTGCAGTACGCCGTCGTAGGTAGCGAATATTGAAGCAGCGGCGGGCTTGTCGTCGATGGTGCAAACGGCCACAAAACCATTGTCCGGTGGGATAGATTGCAGTACCGCTTCATAGTATGACTTGCTTTGGATGCTGAACGTATCACGATCGGCTGTAGTTTGCATTAGCTCAAAAAATATATCAAGCGGAGCTTTGGCGGGAGTATAAAAAGTTATCTTGGCTCCGGCGCGTTCGGCTAGGCGCACATTGTAGCGGGCATGTTTGTGCATACCCATCCAGATAGCTTCTTGATCGCCAGAAATATCTAATAGCCATTCAGCGCGCGGTTGCAGGCTGGCGGTTTTAGCTAGATGATTCGCAACCGGTTTAACGCCTGGCAACCCTTCAAGTCCAGCACTATCAAGGCGTACGAACGTCACGCCGGTACGCTTGGCAATACGCTTAAAAAACGCTCGGATCGCTGCTAGTAGTTCTGGTGTCCAGGTACGGACGACTGGTCCGTATGGACAGTAGAAGAAACTGATACCACCCGGTGCATCATACTTTATGGCTAGCCCCATGGCTATAGGATTACCGCTCTCTTCGACAACAAAATAGACTACTGTCTTGCCATCACAACTCTGCCAAGCGCCATAAAATGGTGCCTGCAAAAACGATATTGACTCGCCATCTAGCGGAACTTTAGGTAATAGCAGCGCATATTCTTCGCTGGAACATTCCCGCACACTCAAAGTTTTCTTCATGTTGTCTATATTGTAGCGTACCGTCGGGTATTCTACGGTATACTAGGGTCCATATGAGGATACAGAAATTGTGGGAAGTCTTGCGCGAGCCGCGCATGGCTAAAAGGCTAGGAATTGTTGCTGGGGTTGTTGTGATTTTCGGGTTGGGGGTACTTACGGGTCAGGGGCGTCTGAGGATTGTACCGCGTGGCCAGTTTAGTGACCGTACCGGTTTGCCGCGAACGCTTGACTACTCAAGTGTCAATCAGCTGTATGACACGTTGAAGGCTAATTACAATGGCAAGCTGAACGAGCAGCAGATTTTAAATGGACTTAAGCATGGTCTGGCTAACGCTCCGGGTGATCAATACACCGAGTATTTTTCGGCCACAGAGGCCAAGGCGTTCAATGGCGAATTACAGGGCATTAGCGTAACAGGAATTGGTGCCGAGCTCGACCAAGACAGCGCTGGCAATGTCATTATTATGTCACCTATCAATGGTTCGCCGGCTGCAGCAGCCGGTCTGCTTGCTAAAGATGTCATTACTACCGTTAATGGACAATCTACTGCCGGCATGTCGGTTGACGATGTGGTTGCAAAGATCCGTGGCCCCAAAGGCAGTAAGGTGACACTTGGCATTTTGCGTGGTGGCAATCAGCAGCTGACATTAACGATTACGCGCGACACCATCACGGTGCCCACTGCTACTTCCAAAATTCTGGACGGTAGTATCGGCTATCTGCAGATTAGCCAGTTTAGCAGTGATACCTTTGGCCTAGTGAAACAGGCAGTCTCTAGCTTCCAAAGCTCAAATGTTAAAAAAGTGATCGTGGATTTGCGTGACAACCCTGGCGGCGAAGTGGATGCAGCTCAAAACATCGCTAGCTTGTGGCTCAAGGACAATGCGCTGATCGAACAGGAAAAACGGGGAAGCGAAGTGGCTGCTAGCTATCGGGCAACAGGCAACAATCCGCTGAAAGGTATGCCTACTGTGGTACTAGTGAATGCCGGTTCTGCTTCGGCAGCGGAGATCACAGCGCTAGCGCTGCACGATAATCACGCGGCCACGATCATGGGCGAAAAGAGCTATGGAAAGGGCGTGGTGCAAAGCGTGATTCCGTTCTCTGACGGTAGTGAGCTAAAGGTGACGATTGCCAAGTGGTACAGTCCAAACGGTACTAGCATCAATCACAAAGGTATTACTCCTGATAAAGTTGTTACTTTAAGCGATGCTGATGCTAAGGCCGGTAACGACACACAGCTGCAAGCGGCCGAAGCATTCCTGCAGCCAAAATAGTATTTTGCACAGACGTAGGGGGAGCGGGCAGGCCGCACTGTAAATCCTCCGTGCGCTCTACAGGTGAGCCTGAGGTTCAGCCTGTGGCGTTTGCTATCTAGACGGATTAAAGTGCGGCTTGCAGCCAAAACATAACCAGTTGCCATTATGTGCCTAGTAGGGTACTATCTAGAGGAATCTAAGAGAGGTGATGCAAAGTGGCAGATCGATCCACCAAGTTTATATTTGTAACAGGTGGAGTGCTTTCCGGTTTAGGAAAAGGTATCACAGCCGCTTCAATCGGCAATCTCTTAAAGGCTCGCGGCCTAAACGTCAACATCCAAAAATGTGACCCATATCTGAACATTGACGCAGGTACACTCAGCCCTCGTGAACACGGTGAGTGTTTCGTAACCAAAGACGGTGCCGAAACTGACCTAGACCTCGGTCACTACGAGCGCTTCCTGAACCAGGAGCTGACTCAAAGCAGCAGCTTGATGGCTGGCAGAGTCATTTCCAAAGTTATTGATGATGAACGCGCCGGTAAATATGCCGGCCAGACGGTACAATATATCCCTCATGTCACCACAGCATTCCAGGAGGCCATCTTAGAAGCTGCAAATGGTTTTGATGTGCACATTGTAGAAATCGGTGGCACCGTTGGGGACTACGAAAGTCTGGCGCTCATAGAGGCTATCCGAGAGCTTGGTGTTCGTGTAGGGCGCCAAGACTGCCTCTTTGTGCATGTAGTGTACATGCCATACTTAGGTGCTAGCGGCGAAGTCAAAACTAAACCTGCCCAAAATGCCGTTCGCGAATTGCGCAGCTTTGGCATTATGCCTGACGTGCTAGTTGCTCGTAGTGAAAAACCTGCCTCTGAAGGGGTGGTGCGTAAGCTGAGTATGTTTGCGGGTATTCCAGAAGAAGCCATTGCGCTACTGCCTAATGCGCCAAGTATCTATGAGGTACCATTGACACTTGAAGATACCGGTATTGCAGATGTTATTTGCGGTCGATTAAACTTGCCCCACGAAAAGCCTGATTTGACCGAGTGGCGCGCTGTGGTTAAAAAGGCGACCGCCAAACAATCGCAGACCGTGCGAGTAGGGATTATCGCCAAATATCTAGACAATGCCGATACCTATATGTCGGTGTTTGAAGCGCTTCGATCGGCGGCTTGGGCAAACGAAGTCAATGTGGATATTCAGTGGATTGACGCTGAAAAGCTTGAACAGATGCCAAACGACGAACGTGCTGCTGCGCTTGATGCGGTTGATGGTTTGGTAGTGCCTGGCGGCTTTGGCAGTCGTGGTATTGAAGGCAAAATTTTGGCTGCACAGCATGCACTCCAGAACAAAAAACCGTATCTAGGTCTGTGCTATGGCCTGCATATGATGGTCATTGCTGCCGCTCGTTTGGGCGGCCTGGAAGGTGCACATACTACCGAGGTTAATGCCGATACACCATATCCTGTCATCGCTACCATGGACGGCCAAAAGGGTCTCGAAAACACCGGTGGCACTATGCGCCTTGGCAACTATGCCTGCCATTTTGCGGAAGATAGTCTGGCAGCAAAATTGTACGGCAGCCAAGATATCACCGAACGTCATCGTCACCGCTACGAAGCCAATGCCGAGTTCGTGCCTAGCTACGAAAGCTGGGGCATTAAAGCTGCGGGTATGAACCCAGATAATGGTCTGGTAGAAGTTATCGAAGGTGTCGATCATCCATTCTTACTCGCTAGTCAGTATCACCCCGAATTCAAGAGTCGGCCCAATGTTGCTCATCCGATGTTCCGTGGTTTTATTGCTGCACTTATCAAATAAGATAAGTAAGGTTCAGGCCTGGTAAACCAGCCGTCGGCACATTCTCTAAAGAGCCTGACATTCATTCTCAAACAGTCTCTTAGAACACTTCAGTAGTACCTTAAAAGCCCTCATCCGGATTTACACGTTGTGTTTTGTGCCCCCTTGGGGTAGCATAAACAGTATGAGCGAAGACCCACAAGGTAAAAAAATACTCCTTGTCGAAGACGATGATGCACTTGCCAGTGTCTATACCATGCGCCTTAAAGGCGAAGGTTTTGTAGTAACTCGAGTAGCCAATGGCGAGGATGCTTTAGCAGCCGCTAAAGAGCATAAACCCGATCTAATCCTACTTGATGCCATGATGCCGAAAGTTAGTGGCTTCGACGTACTCGATATCTTACGCAACACTCCCGAAACAGCTAATCTTAAGATTATTATGTTGACGGCCCTCAGCCAAGAGACCGATAAGCAGCGTGCGCAAGGCCTCGGTGTGGACGATTATCTGGTAAAATCTCAAGTTGTTATTTCTGATGTGGTTGATCGCATCAAATACCACCTCGGCTTGTCCTAAGCTTTTGTGCGCTTAGTATCAACTCCCTACGTGAAGGGGGGGAGTTTCTTGTGGTGGTTATAGGGTGTTGAGGGGAGCATCTCCTAACAGCTCATTGACATACACGCACCATTATGCTAATGTTTATATTAGCGTTTATACATAACTTTCAAAAAGAAAAGAGAAAAATCAATATGGCAGTCGAAGCTCCAGAACGGCCACAAGCAAATGTAGTTGGCATGATAAGCCCAGATCAAGCTGATATGTTAGGCGACTTGACGAACGAACAGGTTGGCCAGCTTTCTGGATCGCCTGAAACCGCAGACTTGACCGTACTAGCAGTACGTGAAGCCTTGGGGAATGTAGCTCTTAGCGAGAATGACTTTGCGCTTATTGTAAGGAAGGATAAAGACGGGAACGATGTGCCGGCCGGTTATGTGTCTCTTGGCCGCGACGTTGGCACGCGGCTGAATCCTGGATTTAATCCTGATGTATTTAAGCAAAATGGGCTTGACACGCCTGAACTTGCTTACCAAAAGCTGATGGCCGCCAAAGAAGCTGCGGCAAAGCAGGCGGAAGAAGAAGCTAGTGCGGAGTCACAGTCTGCGCCTGAAGCCGCCCAAGTTGACGCATCACCTAAGGTTCAGCCAGAAGTTCCCGCGTCTGAAGCTGAAAGCAATATGCTTGTGGCTCCCGAAACGGATGTCGCTACCAGTTCTTCTGAAGAGCACTCGGCAAATGAAACGCCTGAAGGTCAAGCGGCCATTGAAGCTGCTAATACCGCTCTAGAGCGCGCTCAAGCATATATTGAGACTGCAAATAACATCGCTAGGTCAGATCTTGCTGAGTTTGATGAGGCAGGCGCGAATATCAGCGGCTATATGAACCGAATTGAGCAAGCGAGGTCAGGGTACCTTTCCGGACAAGAGGCCGAGCAGTTATCATTAGAACTGAGGCAATTTACAGAAGATTTGGCTACGCAGCTACATAGCCATGTAATCCGAGACAGTGATCGGCGGCCGCTAGCGCAGGTTGAAATAGGAGCGATAGATGACCCTGAGTTGCGTCGTGGAGCCACCCAAGACTTAGACGAGTTGCGAGAAGCTGTAGCGCCCCTTGGCGTTTATGATGAACGCTACGCTACTGCTCTAATGTTAACAGATCGACTGCATGATGCTATATATGGGTACCATATGTCCTTAAGCGATACCTGGGAAGATCTACAGCATCTCATGACTCCACTGTATGATCTAGTAAACGCTGCCCATACGGATTTAGCACGGACTACTCAGGCCCAGGAAATCATTGACCGAATAAAGAGTAGGCTCGCAGCTTAACAGGCAACCGATTTGATAGTACTAGAATAATTAAATACTAAAATACCCCGTTTGTACGGGGTATTTTAGATGGAAAGCCCTAACGACTATTCGACTGTAACTTCAACACGGCTAACAGAGCGACCGCTGAAGGTGCGCACTTTGCGGCTGGTCATCTTGACGACGCCGTCGCGAGTGGCATGGATAGTGAAGTTACGGCTAGCCATCGTGCCAACACCGGCACGCTTGGTCATGCCAACCTGGCGGACGATAACCTGGCCAGTCTTAACTTTTTGGCCACCGTACAGCTTGACACCAAGGCGCTGACCGATTGAGTCGCGAGTATTTTTGGCGGTACCGCCGGCTTTGACGTGTGACATAGGGGTGTTATTTCCTGGTTAAAACTAATAATTCACGAGCAACGATCTGATCTTCTCTGTAGTAGAGTAGTTGTTCATCCCGAATGTGCTCTAATCGTACCTGATTATAGCCTAAGTCACTGATCTGGTCAATAAGGGGTAGGTGTCTAAACGTATCAGGGGTGATCTGCCATGCAGGAACGGCTAAACAGAGGCGAGTGCCGCCCGGGAGCTGCTTGTGGGCGTTTCGTAAGAATTTTTTGAGGATTAAGTTAACTTCGCTAATAGTTTGGGCGAGCACGTCTGGTGTGGGTTTAGCAGTAAAAGGCCGCCCCAAGTAAGTCTCACCGGCGACGAAGTTGGGGATAGGGGACCATTCGTGAGTGGTGGCATCACCGGTTTCGATGCGCATTTCGGCATTTCCTAGCGTAAATTTACCATCGAGCCAATCGAGATTTTCGCCGGTGTAGTCGATCATGCGTGGCTCTAGGTCGGTGCCGTACACGCTGTAGCCCATGAGCAGGGCTTCTTGTAAGACTACACCGGTGCCGCAGAATGGGTCGAGTATTGTTAAGCTGGTGGCAGGTTGTGCTGAACCAACGGCTAGGTTTATTAGTATTTGGGCGAGCTTGGGCGGCAGCATGCCAACGCGGGCATCACGCTTTGGTCGGCCCCGGTCACGCACAGTGTAGCTGTCAATATCTTGTACGCTCACAGTGCGAGCTAGAATAGTGCCTTCGGGGCCGGCAATAATCAACATTTCGATGCCCGTGGGGCCGGTAAGGTGATTGTGCTGTACCTGCGCGGTGTTTAGCTCCAGCTCTGGATTAGGAGTGATGCGCACCGAGCGGTTAGTGCGACTGCGGACAATCTTTTTCACGGTCAGGCCAGTGGCGTTCAGCTTGGCAGGGGTGATTGGAATATCAAAGCAGCTGAAGCCGAGTTGTAGCTTGCCTTCGGGCAACCCGGCAGCAATATCGACAATGCTTTTGGCTAACTGTTTCTCGACATCTTTCCAAAGCCTGCTGGGTATAGTAGTGACAACTTCGGCCAGGCGGGTACTGCCACCGAGGCGGCCAAAATCAACCTGGTCTGCTGGCAGATCCAGGCCGGCAACGTGCGGTTGGATTATGTGTAAGCTGCGAGTGCCGTAAAGGCTTTCGAGCTCGGCCAAACCCAGTGCTGGCTGGCGTCCCAAAATCAGAATACTGTGCATAGTAAGTATTTTACAATTTTCCACCGATATTTCATAGTAATTTTTACAAGCTTCTGTGTATATCGGCAAAAAGCATGTGCAATATGCCACCCAACTTGTACAATGAAGGTTAATGTCGAAAGTATCTGCATATCTAGTGCATCGCTGGAAGCTGGTGGTTAATGTTGTAACAGTTGTGGCACTAATCGTACTGATTGTTGCTAGTTGGCATCAGCTGGCACAAACCTTCCATAACTTGTTTAAGGTGCATGCTTGGGCGCTGTTGCTTATCATTCCCATTGAGTTTTTGAATTACGATGCCCAAGCCCGGCTGTATCAGGGGCTATTTGCGCTAACAGGGAATAAGCTTGAGTATTGGCCATTATTTAAATCGTCGCTCGAACTAAACTTTGTTAATAGTGTGTTCCCAAGTGGTGGGGTGACGGGCATCAGCTATTTTAGTGTACGGATGCGTCGAGCAGATCTCACGGGGGCCAAGGCAACGCTAGTGCACTTAATGAAACTAGTGCTAGTGTTCTTGAGTTTTGAAATTTTGATTGTGCTAGGGTTGTTCTTTTTGGCTGTGGAAGGGCGGATGAACAATGTGATTTTGCTGGTAGCGGGGAGTCTGACGACGCTAATGGTGGTAGGTACGGCCGGGTTCGCCTTTATTATTGGGAGCGAAAAGCGTATCTCGGGCTTTTTTACTTGGGTAACGGTGCAACTTAATAAACTGATCCATTTGGTGCGTCCGAATCATCACGAAACCATTAATGTGGCACGGGCCCGTGGTGTTTTCGAGGAACTTCACAACAATTACATGCTACTTCGGAAAGATTGGCGAAAGCTGAAGTGGCCGTTTTGGCAAGCGTTCTTGGCAAACTTTTGGGAAGTTATGGCCGTGTACGTGGTGTATGTAGCCTTTGGTCACTTGGTAAATGTGGGTGCGGTGATCTTGGCTTATGCAGTTGCAAACTTTGCAGGACTGGTGAGCATTCTGCCGGGTGGTGTGGGTGTGTACGAAGGCTTGATGACGCTGATTTTGGCAGCCTCGGGTATTCCGGCCAAGCTCAGCCTGCCCGTAACGGTGATGTATCGGGTGGTTAACATGCTGGTGCAGCTACCACCAGGTTATTATTTGTATCACCAAGCGCTGCGCATGCCTAAAGAGCCGGCTAATACGGCACCAGAGGCGTAGGGGGGTGGACGAGCGATTGGTTTTTGGTGTCAGTGATTTCGTGGCTTATTTGAACCAGACTTTGGATGTGGCATACCCATATGTAACTATTGAGGGTGAGCTGGCAAATTTTCGGGTGAGTAAAAACCGCTGGGTGTATTTTGACTTAAAAGATGAAGACGCAAGTGTGAAGTTTTTTGGTACGGTGTATGCGCTGCCCGGACCACTTGAAGAGGGGATGGTGGTGCGGGTGGGTGGTAGTCCGCGGTTACACAATCTGTATGGCTTTAGCGTGAATGTACAAACGATCACGCCCGTAGGGGAGGGGGCGCTGCGCCGGGCGGCAGATTTGCTGGCGGCCAAGCTTGATGCTGAGGGATTGTTTGCGGCGGAACGCAAGCGAGTTTTGCCATACCCACCACAGCGGGTGGCGCTGATTACCGCTGGCGAGTCGGCCGCGTACGTGGATTTTTTAAAGATTCTGAATGTTCGTTGGCGGGGTACGGTGGTAGATCATTATGATGTCCAAGTCCAGGGCGAACCGGCGGTGGGACAAATTGTGTCGGCTATTGCAGCGGCCAATGCATCGGTGGATGTGCCAGATGTGTTGGTAATTACTCGTGGTGGCGGCAGTACTGACGATCTGGCAGCGTTTAGTACCGAGCAAGTAACGCGGGCAGTAGCCACCAGTCGAGTGCCGACGTTGGTGGCAATCGGCCACGAAGTAGACGTTAGCTTGGCGGAACTAGCAGCCGATCAGCGGGCTAGTACTCCCAGTAATGCAGCGGAGTTGCTCACACCGGACCGGGCTGTAGTACTCACGCAGCTGGAGGGCTTAAGGGCTGATTTAGGGCGGGGCCTCACGCATTTGGTGGCGGACCGTAAAGAATGGCTTACGGGTGAACGTGACGAGCTCAATCGGGGGCTGCGAATGGCCTATCAAGCAGCGCTGCTGCGTTTGCAAACTGCTCGGCGGTTGCTGAATGCCTATGATCCAACAGCGGCACTACAACGTGGTTATGCATTCATTCGCCAAGCGGATGGTTCGCTGGTAAAACGGGTAGGGCAGCTAAGGCAAGGTCAGACCGTGGAGCTTACCTTGAGTGATGGTGTGGTGACGGCTACAATTGAAACAGTGAGGAAAATATGACTAAAAAAGATTTTAATTACCAGCAAAAGTCCCGAGAACTAGAAGACATTGTGGCGCAGTTGCAAGACCCTGCCATTCAGATAGATGAAGCTACCAAGTTGCATACGGCAGGCTTGAAACTGATCGGTGAGCTTGAAGCGTATCTGGAGCAGGCAGAGGTAGAGGTGCGCCGTCACGTTGCGCAAGAGTAACTATGGTTTTTGTGTTTGCTGTGCTCTTGGTCCTTGCTTTGACGTTTGGTGGAGTATTGCTGCGCGGCGCTCCCTATGTACCAACGCTCAATAAACAAGCTGAAGCAGCACTTCAGTTGCTTGATCTAAAACCAGGCCAGGCACTACTAGAGCTAGGTAGTGGTGACGGTAAAGTGCTGATTTTGGCAGCCCGGGCTAATCTAAATGTGGTCGGCATTGAGCTTAACCCATTTTTAGTGATTATAAGCTGGCTACGTACTAGGCGCTATCGCAAACAAGTGCGAATTGTATGGGGAGATTTTTGGCGTGTAGAATGGCCAGAATGTGATGGCGTCTTCGCATTCTTGTTAGATAGATTTATGCCAAAGCTTGATGTACGGATGCAGCAGGTGCAAAAGCCGCTGGTAAGTTTTGCGTTTCGGATTCCAGGCCGCGCACCCGATGCCGAACAGTCAGATGTGTATTTATATAAATATTGAGCCTAAGCCTTCAGCGTGCGAGCTGCGATTTGGAATACAAATTGAAAATTACCGGCGCTTCAGTTACCATGAGCATAATGAAATCGTTACGTAACACAGTAGGTGAAGTAAATGCACTGCTTTTGTCACTTATCTTACTGGGCTGTCTATTTGTAGGGGCGGCAGTTTTTGGTGTATGGGCATTTGGTAGCCGGCAAGATTACAAAAATAATAGCGATGTCAAAGTAGCAGCTGCTGTAGCGGCGGATAAACAAACGGTGCAAGCCGCTGATGCAAAACAGTATGCCGAGGCAGCCAAGAACCCAGTCGCGACATATGTGGGGCCTGATGCATATGGCAGCGTGCATATTAGTTACCCAAAAACCTGGAGCGCATATATCGATACGGGTGGTGCTTACCCGGTGGACGCTTATTTTCATCCAGGCTATGTGCCTTCTACACAGTCTAAACAAACATATAATTTGCGGGTACGGATAACTACCAGCACGTACGACCAACAGATGGCCCAGTATACAACTTTTATTTCAAACGGCACTATAAAGGCTACTCCTTATAGCTTGCCAAAAGTTCCGAGCGTAACAGGTATGCAGCTTTCAGGAGCTATTTTCCCGGATAATCCAAAATCATCGGGCAATATGGTACTTATACCACTGCGCGATAAGACGCTTGTGATCTGGGTTGAATCAAACGACTACCTAGCAGATTTTCAAAAATACGTACTGCCAAACTTTACGTTTGTACCGTAGTAATTTCCACGCTATTCCCCTCGCAAACACTCTATCAGGCGGTGTATACTGAAACAACTAAGTGGTGGGATAATAGCGGACGGATAGAGTATGCGGCAGGGTCAGGGACAAGGAGTGCTAGGCAGCCAGGAGCAATTGTTTTTGAGCCTGGCAGAACAGCTGGCTCGCCCGTTGCTACAGCTTTCACATTTGGCTGAACTGGGCGCTACTGATGACTCTAAAACGGCTCGGATGTACTCGAGTGTAATGCAATTAATAAGCCAGTCATCACTGCAGCTTGTGGAGAGCTATGCACTAAGCCTAAGAGTGCAGGGTAGGGTTATACCGCTTGCGCTGGAGCCAATTACGGTGTCGTCGCTGTTATATGACACGGCCGAAACATTGCAGCCATTTGCGCGGCAATATGGTGTTTCGCTGGACCTTGATATAGGCCCCCGTATGCAGCCAATATTGGCGGACCGAACAGTGCTACGGGCTGCTATGGCTAGCCTGGGGCAGGCATTTGTGTTGGGGCAAGCCGAGGATGATGATCCAGGGGTGTTGCGTTTGTCTGCTCACCGTAGCCGGTATGGTATAGTAGCCGGCTTGTATGGGAGTGCCTTACAGCTTGGAAGGGAGGATTTACGCCGCGCGCGAGGGGCTAAAGGCCGTATTTATGAACCGTTCCAGCGCTTGGCTAGCGGTCCAGCGGCAGGTGTGTTTATAGCTGATTCATTGCTAGGCACGCTTGCTACGCGGTTACACGTGGCACGGTATCGTAGTTTAACAGGGCTAGCGACAACATTGCAGCCAAGCCAACAATTGCAATTTGTATGATGGCTGGGTGCTTACGGGGGTCAAAGTGCATATAGTACTTATTGAACCGGATAGAATACAGGCCAAGATAATTAGTGAGGCGTTACGACGTAACGGTCATACGGTTACGCACGCAGTGTCTGCGCAGTCGGCGGTGCAAGCGGTTGATGAGCGCTTACCAGAGCTCATAATTTTGGAGTTGCAACTATCCC
The DNA here is from genome assembly GCA_964478195.1 of uncultured Candidatus Saccharibacteria bacterium. Lineage (GTDB taxonomy): Bacteria > Patescibacteriota > Saccharimonadia > Saccharimonadales > UBA4665 > JAJZCD01. The sequence goes on along the minus strand of CAYZGW010000009.1, from coordinate 16,789 downwards.
GTCATAACGGGGTTGAGTTTTTGTATGAATTTCGCAGCTACCCAGAATGGCAGTCTACTCCAGTGATTGTATATAGCTATGTGCCAGAGCGTGAGCTAGATCACGCGGCAACCTTATATCGCGAGCTGGGAGTGGTTCGCGTACTGTATAAGCCCAAAACGAGTTTAGCGATGCTTTGCGATGTTGTGGGCCAGGTAGGGTCGGTAACGGCGTCATGAATCAGCAACAAGTTACTGTTGGTATTGTGCTGGCTCGGGTTGATTATGGTGAAGCCGATCGGATTATCACATTTTTAACACCAGAAGCGGGCAAGCTACGTTTAATGGCTAAGGGCGTGCGACGCATTAAAAGCAAATTGGCAGGGGGCGTGGAGCTGTTTAGTGTTACTAATCTAACGTATGTAAAGGGCAGAGGGGATATTGGCACACTTGTATCGGCGCGACTAGTTACCCACTGCGGAAAAATCGTGCAGGATATTAACCGGACAATGCTAGGTTATGAATTTATCAAAAAGCTGAACAAGGCTACCGAAGATGAACTGGAGGCAGATTATTTTCACGTTCTAGAGCAATCATTTAATGCGCTCAATGACTCGACGATTTCTATGGAGCTGACGAATTTGTGGTTTACTGCGCAGCTACTGCGACTAGGCGGCTACCAGCCCAACCTACAAACAGAGCCTGATGGTACTCGGCTTACTGTCGAAAAACAGTATGAGTTTAGTTTTGACGATTCGGCATTTGTGGCACGTCCCGACGCGCCGTACGACGCATCGGCTATAAAATTCTTACGTTTGATTTTTAGTGGTACGACGCCCAACGCTCTGCAAAAAGTTGCCGGTGTCGAGCGATTGGTGACTACAACGGGCCAGTTGGTGAGCCTGTTTGCGCGTCAGTATAGTCGGGAGTAGTTGTGGTGTAGCTCCCGAGGTGCGTTTGTCCTTGAGGCCATCCGGTTTTTCTCTGCCAATCTGTTATAATGGCCACAATATGAGTGACACAAAACTAGAAGATATTGTGAGTCTTGCCAAGCGCCGCGGGTTTATTTTTCCAGGCAGTGATGTATACGGCGGCCTTAGCGGCACCTGGGATTACGGCCCACTGGGCGTAACGCTAAAGCGCAACATTATGCAGCTGTGGTGGAAAATGTTTGTGGAAGAAGCCGAAGACATGTACGGCGTTGATGCGGCAATCCTTATGAACCAGAAGGTCTGGCAGGCTAGTGGGCATGTGGATACGTTCACAGATCCGTTAGTGGAATGTAGTAATTGCCATGCGCGGCATCGTGCCGACAAGCTAGACGATCCAAACAAGTGTCCAACATGCGGCCAAAAAGGGACGTTTGGTGAGGCTCGCCAGTTTAATATGATGTTCAAGACCAACGTTGGCCCTGTCCAAGATGATGCGTCGGTCAGCTATTTGCGGCCAGAGACTGCTCAGGGCATCTTTACTAACTTCAAAAATGTGGTCGATAGCTACTATCCAGACATGCCATTTGGTATCGCTCAGCAGGGCAAGGCCTTCCGTAACGAAATTAGCCCACGTGACTTTATTTTCCGCAGCCGCGAGTTTGAACAGATGGAAATCGAGTATTTTGTACATCCTGACCAATGGGAAAAAAGCTTTGAAGAGTGGGTAAAACGAATACATAATTGGTGCGATGCACTTGGTTTGCCGGCCGAGCAAGTTCATGAGCTTGAAGTCCCGGCTGAAGACCGCGCTCACTACAGCAAGCGTACGATTGACTTTGAATTCGACTTCCCAATCGGCCGCGAAGAGCTGCTGGGTCTAGCCTATCGCACCGATTTCGACCTTATGAACATCCAAACTGCCAGCGGCAAGAGCATGGACTATCGACCCAAAGATGGCACGGCCGCTTTTGTGCCGCATGTGATCGAGCCAAGCTTTGGCGTGGAGCGCGCCCTGATGGCTGTGCTGTCTGTCGCCTATACCGAAGACGAAATCAATGGCGAAAAGCGCATTTATCTCAAACTGCCGGCTCATCTGGCGCCAGTAAAAGTAGCCGTATTGCCACTCGCCAAAAACAAGCCGGAGCTGGTGGCAAAAGCCCGTGAAGTCTACGCCATGCTCAAAAAAGAACTGGGCGCTGTCATGTGGGTCGACACAGGCAACATCGGCAAGAACTACCGCAAAATGGATGAGATCGGTACACCGTACTGTGTGACCGTAGACTTCGATACGCTGGAAGGCGAAAATGCGGACACGGTAACGGTTCGTAGTCGTGACACTACCGAGCAAACTCGCGTGGGAATCTCTGACCTTGTAAACCAACTTGCGTTTTAGATACAAAATATGAAACAAGCGATTTTATTGCACGGTACCGATGGTAGTGACACCGATTATTTTTGGTTTAGTGATACCAAGAAGTACCTAGAGAATAAGGGTTATAGTGTTTGGTGGCCGCTGCTGCCGAATACCAATAAGCCGCACCTGGAAGAGTCGTGGATCTTTATAGAAGAAAACAGGCCTGCGCTTGACGAAGAAAGTATTATTATTGGCCACAGTTCAGCCTGTCCGCTGATTTTGTTTTGGCTGGAAAATGCCATGCTGAGCGTTAAGCAAGTAGTGCTGGTTAGTGGTTTTTATCAAAGTATTGATGACGAGGGCTTTTCGGAGCTGATGCTGCCGCCTGAAGGCTTTGACTTTGACCGCATACGCAGTAGTGCCCACCAGCTTGTGTTTATAAATAGTGACAACGATCCCTGGGGCTGTACTAATATCCAGGCACAACCGGTTGCTGAAGCGCTGGATGCCAAGTTTGTGCTTGCCAAAGGGCAGGGACATATGGGTTCTGCTGGATTTAATCAGCCTGTGCACGAGCTACTAATTCTTAAGGAATTGTTGTTGGTGTAACTACTTGATTCTGTGCCAAGTTTCTCGACTATTTCGCAGCATAAGCCCACATAGTATCGGGGGCACTATTCAGAAATAGACGAACATCAGGTGTAAGCTCCGCAAAACAATATTGACTATTTATCATGCTTATGGTATTAATTAAACCATGACAACAGAACCATCTGCACGTCTCAACTATTATGACGTAGAGGGACTCGCCGTACATACAGATGTGGCAGACAGGATAGTAGACTCCATGAGGGAGATAGATCCGCCTGGTGTTACGACCTGGCAATTGGACGAAATACGATCCTATGAAAAAGCTATAGCAGATTCATTTGAGCCAGCTGACAGCCTGGTTGCCGGTAACCCGGCGGGCGTCAGTCTGTATTTGGCTATGCGATCAATCACGTCAATGATACCGAGACAAGGAAGCGAAGCTTTTGACGAAGCTTTTGGTATATCTGAAGACGATCGGGAACAGGCACAGCGATACTCTTTTACTCCTGATCCGTTCGAGGATACTGATTTTACTGTCCATTTTGCTGTGGGTATTGCAAATGCAGTGGTGGACTCCTATGTTGACCGAGGTGATATAACACAGGCGCAGAAGGATGCCTATCAACTGAGAGATTGGGCTGACCTTATACAATCAGGTGAGTTTAGAAAGCTCATGCACGTTATGACGTTTACTGCTAGCGGAGTTTATCGTTTATTTGGCAGCAGTGTAGGCGATTACGAGAAAGGTGCTGTTGAAAAGATATTGCGTTCCTATAAGGGTCCTGAAACTGAGTCGATACTAATAGGCACGCACCTTGATACCGGTGTAATGAAGAACTTGCGAGAGGCTTTGAAGAAGAGGCCAGATAGCAAGGGATGTCCTGTGGCGCGTAAGAAAGTGGATGTTAATCCCGAAGATCTGGAGGGTGATCCTCATATCAAGCGGCTGCTAGAGTCGGGCATATGGTCAGTGGCTATTAATGGAGTTTCCGATGATTCGGGTAATGAGAAGAAAGTACGCCTTACACAAAATACGACTGTGATTGATAGAACCCTTATGCTAACCGCAGATCTCTTAACGCGTTATGACGAGAAGTATGGTACACCCCATATCGAACGAGATTCGACAAGCGGCGAAGTTGCGCTAGTCCACATATAAAGTAGTGCTTTGGCTTAGAAAATAACCGCCAGCCTGCTAGACTAGGCTAGATGAGTATCTACTACACCGACGGCAGCGCCAGTCCCAATCCTGGGCCGGGTGGTTTTGCTGTTATCTGCAATGATAAGCCGGCAATTTTGGGCACTGAACCAGAAGACTCGGGGGTGAGCGCCAAGCAGACTACCAATATTCGTATGGAGGGATTTGCCATTTTAAACGCCCTCAAACATTCCGGCGGCGAACCGTGCACTATTTATACCGATAGCGAATTTTGGATCAACGTGATTACCAAATGGGCACCGGGTTGGGCGGCTAAGGGCTGGAAAAAATCTGGCGGCCCAATCAAAAATTTGGACATTGTGCAGGCGGTGTATCCACTCTATAAATCCAGCCAAGCCACGCTGACCTGGGTGCGCGGCCATATGGGCGATAAAGGCAACGAACTAGCCGATGAATGGGCTAATAAAGCCCGGCAGGGCGTTAGATTATAGGCAATTTTACAGCAGTTAGGCACTCCAAAACGCGGTAAAATAGCGAAGAATATATAAAACTAAGTTTGGAAATTGAACAAATTATGGATACAGATGCGGAACCGGTAAACACTACAGAGGCTTTGCCACCTGAGGCCCCTGAACAGCCAGCTGCGTCTGACATCGTACCCGATGACGGCTACAAACCTGATAATTATGTAGAAACCGATGTCTTCGCCTGGGCTAACAACCTGGTGCAGTACAAAGACGAACTGAAGGTAGAGCTGTTTTTTATCAGTAAAAACTATGTGCTGTATAAAACCAATCTGGCAGACGGCCTCAAAAAGCAGCTAGAGCCGATTTTTGTCGATGAGATGCTGGAATATATTCTGGAGGGCATCGACAAAGGGCTGATTGTCCGCGGCTTTGAGCAGGCCGAAGCCGAAGAGCATGTGCTGCAGCGTACCCAAGTGCATAAGGTAGAAAAGTTGCGCGAAACACTTGGTTGGCTCAAAACCCAAGAGCACGAGATTGTGTTGTTCAAAGAAGAAGAGCACGATATCAACCACATGAAGGGTTTGCTGGCGCGGGTGACACACCCCGAAATGAAGACGCCGTTTTATGTGGCCAAGGTGCTGCCTAAGAGCCAAGTGATGAAGGGCCGCACTGGCTGGATGCTGCGCGGTGATAAGTTTATTCCGTTTGATGCCGATGCTGCGCTGCGCCTTCCCAGTGATCCGCAGCTGCTGGTGCTCGATCAAGATCTGTATGTTTTTAGCCAGCCTAAGCTTAAGACGTTGTTTGGCTACGACGCCAAGGAGCAAGCTGTGGCCGAAAGCAAGATTCGCGAGATCGAGGAAATGTATCGACTAAGCTTTAGCGAGGGTATGGGCATCCAAAACCTGGTTAAGGACAAGAAAGCGCTCGTCAAGAAGCTGCAAAAATTGGATGTGGGTAAGGTTACGCAGGAACAGATTTTGGAACAGGCCGAGGATATGGACCTGAATTTAATGCCAGATGACAGCGGCGCCATTATCATTATGGATGATAAAGACATCGCCAAGTTTATCAACCTGATGAACGAAGACTACATGGAAAGCCCGGTCACCGGTGAGCGCTATGAAATTATCAAAAAGCGACTTCTCAAACCTGACAAAGAAGAGGGTGATTCGCTTGCCGATATCCCCACTGGGGTTTAATTTTGCCAGCAGCCCGATTGCGTAAAAACTACAACCGAACAGGCCAGGGCCTGCTGCTATACTGATGAGGATATGAGGCAAGCGCAGGCACTGACCGTGATGCTGGAGGGTAACTCGGTATTTCTTACTGGGGCGCCTGGCGCTGGCAAAACATATGTTCTCAACGAGTTTATCAGGCAGGCTGCACGGCAGGGCAAAAACGTGGCAGTTACTGCTAGTACCGGCATCGCGGCGACGCACATCGGCGGTACCACCATTCATAGCTGGAGTGGTCTGGGTATTAAAGACTTTTTGACCGATTGGGACCGCGAACGCTTACAGAGCACCGACCGACTTATCAAACGCTACAATGCCGCTGACGTGCTGGTAATTGATGAAGTGTCAATGCTGCACGGCCAGCGGCTCAATATGGTCAACGAAGTCGCTAGGCTGCTACGTAAAAATGACCAGCCATTTGGCGGACTACAGGTTATCTTGGTGGGTGATTTATTCCAGCTGCCGCCGATTACGCGTGGCAATGGTCCGGTAGATTTCGCGCATCTTTCGCAGGCGTGGCAAGAGCTGAACCCTAAAATTTGTTATCTCACCGAGCAACATCGTCAGGACGGTGGCGACGGGCTCCTGGATCTACTAGAGGCTATGCGCCGCGGGGACGTCAACGAACTACATGAAGCAGCGTTGCAAGAACGATTGAAAGAGCAGCATCCGGGCGATCAAATTATTACGCGGCTCTATAGCCACAATATGGATGTCGATAGTATCAATCAAAAGCATCTCAAAGAAATCAATCGTGATGCACATCGCTACCAAATGCAAACTAGCGGCCAAGCAGCTAAGATCGAGACGCTCGTAAAAAGCGTGCTGGCGCCTGAGATATTGGAGCTGAAGACCGGTGCCGAGGTGATGTTTGTGGCCAATAACTTTGCCAGCGGCTATGTAAACGGCACACGAGGTAGGGTGCTTGATTTTGTCGATGATCTGCCGTTGGTGATGCTAGCTAATGGCCGCGAAATCAAAGTGGAGCGCCACAGTTGGAAGCTAGAGGAAGACGGCAAGACTCGCGCAGAAGTGGCCCAATTGCCACTGCGCTTAGCCTGGGCGATCACCATCCATAAGAGCCAGGGAATGAGCCTGGATGCCGCCGAGATCGATCTGGGCCGCAGTTTTACGCCGGGTATGGGCTATGTAGCGCTCAGTCGGGTACGCAGTATGGACGGTGTTTATTTAACAGGCGTTAATCAGATGGCGCTTAGCATGCATCCGGCTATTTACGCGTTTGACGCGGATTTGCGCGAAGCTTCCGAGTCGCTGGCGAACATTACTACAGATTATGAACCACCTGTCCAAGAGCCTGACTTCGTTGAAGATTTATTCGAAGCTGTTCCTTACGACGAAGCCCTATTTCTGCGCCTTAAGCAATGGCGGCTTGATAAGGCTAAGCAGGATAAGGTCTCGGCGTTTATCATAGCGCATAATACACTACTCGAAGAGCTGGCTCGTCGCAAGCCTCAAACTGCTCAGGCGTTACTTGGTGTAAAAGGTTTTGGACAAAACAAACTCGATAAATATGGCCCGGAGCTGCTAGAGATCCTCACCTCAGTTTAATCTGTCGAATCTACAAGCAAGAACGGCAGTATAGGCAGTGTATATTTAAATCCTCTAGGGCGCTCTACGGGTGAGCTTTCGCTCAGCCTGTGGCGCTAGCTTACCCCGACGGATTTAAATATACACTGCCTACAGGTATCAAGCTAATGACATAAGCACTTTGACAAAACATTAAATATGTATTAAAACATTGACGTCCAAACCAAAGATATGTAAAACTTGCAGCAGATCTTAAGTTTTTAAAAAAGGAGTTGCCGCCAATGTCCCGAACTAAAAAACTTCGAAAACTACTGCCACTAACACGTGCTATCAGCGTCATGAGTGCAGTTGGTATCACTGCAACGCTCGTTACCTTTGCCGCCATGCAGAGCACCGGCAACGCGCTCACCGGTAACACTATCCAAACTGCCAGTGCCAGCCTGCAGATTAGCACTACAGGTTCTTACTATAGCAACAGCGTGCCCGGTTTTAATTTTAACGATCTGATTCCCGGCGGGGCCGCTCAACCCGCTGCCAATAACTACATGGCCTATCTCAAAAACACCGGTACCAGCGGCCTCAGCCTGTCGCTTACAGTCCCTACTGCCCCAACGGTTACAGGCACTGTTGATTTAGCTAAAGTCTTTGTGCAACTGACCCCGCCAACTATAGGCGGAGTTCCGGGTACGGCTCAAAGTTTTAGCCTGGCGAGCCTGATTGCCGGGAGAGTGACTATAGCAAACAGCACAGTGGCGGTAGGTTCAATAGCCACTTATCACGTGCAGGTGAACATGAGCGCAGACGCTGTTTCAGGCAATGGAGCTAGTGTTAGTGGTCTGGATCTGTCGTTTAGTGGCACGCCGCAGTAACCATAGCTGGATGTTACGTTTGTTTCTAACTTGGGTGCAAGCTTGTAGCGCAACACTGGTTTGTGTTGCTAGTGTATGGCTTGTTGCCCAGTTTACTTTTCATCTTAAACTGTTAAACGTGCAGACGAACAGTATGCGGCCAGCCTTCCAGCACGGCGATGCCTTAATATTACGACGTGCTACATCGGAAAGTTTGCATCCTGGCATGGTAGTCTCCTATCGCAGTAGCCGCAATCCAAACGAGCTAGTGACGCACCGAGTAGTGCAAATTGATGGAGATGCCTTTAGAACTAAAGGCGACGCGCTACAAGTTTCGGATCCAACCGTACGCAACTCACTACTTGTGGGTAGAGTAATTGGCGTAGTGCCAGGGTTCGGCAAAGTCTTAGGGTGGCTCATCTCTTGGCCGGGTCTGACCCTTTGTGTATATATGCCACTCGCTTCATTGCTCGTAACGGAGGTTAGGAGGTTGAGTCTGCACTACATGCACACTGCTAAGTACTCGCTCTATAAAGCGCAAGTGGTATGATGAGTAGGTTATGAAAAGCCAAACCAGCCAACCTCGACCGAACCATCCACATAAAGCCACCAAGCCCGCTCTAAAGCCCAAGCAATCACGTTCACAGAGCAACTATGCCTTTATCGACAGTCAAAACCTAAACCTTGGTGTCCAAAAACTAGGCTGGAAAATGGATTGGCGCAAATTTCGTATCTGGCTGCAAGAAAAGTATGGTGTTACGCACGCCTTTATGTTCATCGGTTATATGGCCGAAAATGAATCACTATACGAACTGATGCACGACCATGGCTATCTTATTGTGCTTAAACCTACTCTAGAGATCAAAGCTGACAATGCCTCGTCAAGTGACTCCGAACACAAGGAAGACCAGAAGCCAGTCATAAAAGGCAATATCGATGCTGATTTAGTGTTGTATGCAATGAAAGAGTATCGCAATTACGACAAAGCAGTGATTGTCAGTGGTGATGGCGATTTCTTCGGCCTTATCGAATATCTGGCCGCACAGAAGAAGCTACTCAAGCTGTTCACGCCCAATCAGCGTTACTCCACATTGTTCAAAGATTTCGAACCTTACATTGAATGTCTTGAGGGGTACCGTAAAGAGCTCGCATATCATGATCATCGTCGTTTGGTACGGCGGCCAAAAGCTGCCAGTTAGATCGGTCCGACGCGCATCCGGTGGTAGGAGGCATGCGTTATACTAGAAATGTAAGCGGGGAATCAGCATGAAAATCACTAAATTCGTTCACTCTTGTCTAGTAGTTGAAACACCCGAACGTGTGGCCGTGTTTGACCCTGGTGTCTATAGCGCACTTGACGTTACGGCACTGCCGCGCCTTGATGATATCTTCATCACACATGTTCATGCCGATCACCTGGACTTGGCACTCCTAAAACGGCTGATAGCCAAGTTTCCAGAGGCGCGTATAACTACTACGCCAGAGGTCGCGTCTCAGCTTACTCCTGAAGGTATTCAAGCTGAAACAAAAGCTCCTGCAGGCACCCAGCTATTCGCGAGTCCCCACGAACATATTCGTCCGTATTTTTCTTCTGAACCACCCCAGCAAACCGGTATCCACTATTTGGATGTGTTGAGCCATCCTGGCGACAGCCATAGCTTTAAGGAGACAAAGGCCGTCCTGGCACTGCCGGTGCAAGCGCCGTGGGGATCGGTTGTGGGTGCGACGCGACTTGGCCTGGAATTGAAGCCCAAGTATATTGTGCCCATTCATGACTGGCATTGGAGCGACGAGGCACGCACAGGTACCTACGAACAGCTTGAACAGGTCTTTGCAGAGCGGGGGATTACGTTTATAAAAGCGGTGAACGGCGAGTCGTTTGAACTAGACGTGTAAGACTTTTCACCAGGAATAGTCGTATCAACACAATATTGACAAAACGCTTAAGTTTTGCTACTATTTATTTACAACTCTAAAAATAAATAGCAAAACTATGAGAAAACACAAAAGCTTACATCGGCACCTGCATCCCGTCCACTGGCATGGCAGCATGTTTGTGGCCGTGATAGCTATTTTGCTCACTAGTTTTAAGAGTAGCGGTGAGATGCTCCGTGCACTGCATGCAGTGCCAGTGCATGCGGAGGTGATGGATTCGGTCTTTCTTCGTGATGCTGAAACAGGGCATTCGCCTGTTATTGTAACGACAGGAGTACGTCATGCGACTTTTGGTGGCAAATAGGGTTATCCAGCAGCGGTTTTTGCAAGCTAGTGTGGAAAGCCTGTGTATAAAGCGCTAGATATAGCGCGAATTGTAGCAAAAAAGGAAAACCTGTGGAAAAGTGGTACCTGGCGTGCCACTTTTTGTGTATAAAAGTGCTTGCAAGTGGGTAAGCGTGGGTAGTACACTCTTGTTAGTGGGTAATCGTGGGTAGCAAAGAAGAACGCCAACCGCTACCTGCTAGACACAAAAAAATAAAAAACTCACTGAAGTTTAAAAAACCAACCAATTACATGGCACAGGTGGACTATTTCCAAAGAAAACTCGATGACAAGCGGCGGTTAACCATACCGACTGAGCTTCGAAGCGAATTTGCTAGCGGTATAGTTGTCACTCGCGGGTTCCAAAAATATCTGCATGTGTATCCAAGGCATGTCTGGGATGACGAAGTTGAGCAACGGCTCAAGGGCGATATCTTAGACGAGCGGATTGCCGACCTTAATGTCCAGTTCCGTATGGGCAAGACTGAGGTTGAACCGGATACGAAGCAGGGAAGAATTACCTTGGAACAGCACCTGTTGGATTACGCAGGCATCGATAAGAACGTGTCGTGCGTGCGAGTTGGTAAATACTGGCGGCTTATGGGCGATTAACCCTGTAAGTTTTCTTAAACGCTCCTTAACAACTAAGCAACATCCGAATAAGAACAGTTGCTCTGAACCGTCATCAGACCGGAAAGAGCAGCCCGAGCAAATGTATTCCATTTGCCCGGCGCGATGATAACCTTTGGGCTATATGCGAAGCATATAAACGCAAAGTTATCATACGTGACGAGTTTACCTATTCGGCAGCCAGCAAGCGGACAAGAGAGGGCACCGCTTTTAAAAACCCTTGTTCTTTCCCTAAAACACCTCCCAAAACTCCACCTCACACATAAGTCTCTCTAAACCCGTCAGGGGAAGCCGAAAGTATTACAGATTTGTTTTTTAAACAGATCTCGTTTAACTCTTAAACATATTTACTTTCATCTTGCGTTCTCTGACACCCACAAAAACAAAAACATTTCAAAAAACAAACAGCTGGCTGCTGATTAGGTGACCTTGTCACTGTGCAAGACTTGCAGGTCGCACACTCTGGACGTAAATTCTGCGATTCCGGTACTCTAGCGTATTTCTAATACGCCTCCGTTCCGGCACGCGATTTACATATCCCAGACTGCATCAACCTGGAAGCTGCTCAGTTTAAAAAACAAACACCAAAACACATACAAAAATAAAATAAGTGCAAATACTCCAAGAAAAGAATGAGCATATTCCGGTGCTTCTGAAGCCGGTGCTAGCGTATCTGAATCCGCAAGAAGGGGAATCATATCTCGATCTGACGGCTGGATACGGTGGCCACGCAGCAGCAGTATTGGAGCATACGAAAAATCCTGAAGCAGCCACGCTTGTGGACCGCGACGAAAACGCCATTAGGGCGCTTACACGTCTCGGCGAGCAGGGTGCGACGCTTATTCATAAGGATTTTCTTTCTGCTACCCAGCGACTTGTCGCCGAGGGCATGCAGTTTGACCTCATTCTGGCAGACCTTGGTATTTCGTCACCGCACGTTGATAATGCTGCAAGGGGTTTCGCCTTTAGTACCGATGGTCCGCTGGATATGCGGATGGACCAATCGCAGGTGCTGACTGCCGAAATCGTGGTCAATACCTATAGCGTCGATGAGCTACAGCAGATCATTAGAACCTACGGGGAAGAGCCACGGGCCCGCAAAATAGCGCAAGCGATTGCTCAAGCCCGGCCGCTTACAACCACGCAGCAACTTGCAGAAACCGTCCGCTCGGTTATGCCAAAGGGTAGCAAAACGCACCCGGCAACTCGCACGTTCCAGGCACTTCGCATTGCGGTCAATGACGAGCTGGAGCTGCTGAAGGCTGCTTTACCACTGTGGGTGGAATTGCTGGCTTCCGGCGGTAGACTTGGGATCATCAGCTTCCATAGTTTGGAAGATCGGATCGTCAAGCAGACGCTAGCAGAGCTGGCAGGTGATCGGTACGATGCGCCACTACAATTACTCACTAAGCGTCCTGCCACTGCCGACGAGCAAGAATTAGTTTTTAACCCGCGTGCCCGGAGCGCAAAACTCCGCGCCGTAGTGAAAAAATAAAAAATGAAAGGGACGACCACTATGCCAATTATGGTAGAAGTCAAAAGCCGATCCCGCACTTACAACATCCCGGTTCGCCGCGAAGGTATGTAGGTAGCAATCTGCCCATCCCGGAAAAATCCGGGATGGGCAGGCCAAGGAAAGACTAAAACAAAAATTATGACATATTCAAATGCTTTAGCGATGGGTCGCCAGCCTGCGGTTTCTCGCGGACAGAACTCGGTCAGTTTTCGGGTGACCGAAAAGCGGCTTGGGCCAGTCAGTAACACTATTGTGCTGATTGTACTAGCTTGTTTGCTAGGACTTTTATACTTAACACAGGTGACCAAAACCAACGCCTACGGCTACCAAATAAACGGTTTACAAAAGCAGCAGACCAAGTTGCAGCAGCAGAACGAAGACCTGACCGTAGCCTCAGCTCGCTCGCAGTCTATGGACAGGGTAGCGAACAGTGCGGAGGCACAGGCTATGACCCAGGGTACACCAAGCGGCAGTGTCCAGTAGTTGACCGGCGATGACCGGTTAAACTTTATATATAAGTTGACTAAAATGCAATAGTATGCTATTGTGTGCATGTACTATTAAAATAAAAAAAGAAACGAATATGCACAATAGCTACCCATCATCTTATCCTGATCAACAGGAAAGTATTGTAACAGACCCTAATATGCTTGACCCCACCGAAGCTGGCGGTGCTTTGCCGCTTTGGGTTCCGCCTAGCGAAGGGCAGCCAGCGCCACAATATCAACAAAGTCTAGCGGCGAATACGCCTGAATGGCCTCGTGAATATGGTGCTCCAGTCGCACATCCAGTACCGGCGGAAGGTGGCTCTCACGAAAAACCTGAGAGTGTGCACCCCGAGGCCCCATCCCTGATGGATGGCAAAAACCACGGAGCATTTGTCGCTCCTGTTGCACCGGTAGAGAGTGATTCTGAAGCTGGATACACTAACACTCCAGCGCCACAGTTACGGTTGACTGTCGAGCAACTCGCTGAGAAGCGTGGCTTAACAACTACGCAGTTACATGCTCAGTACCCGGCCTTGAAGCGTGGCTTACACTATATAAATAATGCTAGGGAACGCGGTATTCACCACTAACCTCTTATTGCGAGCACGCGGCTACGACAGAAAATGAGTAGAGTTTGCCTATTCTATGCAGACTCTACTCATTTTTAAATTAGCCTCTTGAGGGAAGTTGATAAATTACTCTTATGCTTGCGCTATACTAAGGAGTAATGAACCAACAGCCGGACATGGCAGTAAACCCTGTGCAGCGGGTACGCATTTGGTATGCGCTGTTGCTTTTGATATTCGGCGCATTTGCCGTGCGAGTGTTCTATTTGCAGGTCATCCGATACGATTACTACAAACACGCAGCGCTGAATGACCAGCTCAAGCAGTATACCGTGCCGGCAGAGCGGGGAATTATTACGGCGCATCTGGGCGAGAGTACTGTGCCGATTGTGCTCAATCAAAAGTTATATACGCTGTATGCTGACCCCACTATTGTTAAGCATGTTGATACGGCTGCAGCAAAGTTACAACCGATTATTGGCGGTAACGTGGATGATATTGCAGCTGCACTACAGACAAAACAAACTCGGTATGTGATACTCAAAAAACGGCTGACGCCGGCGCAGAGCAGCAGGGTGTTGACACTGCGTTTACCAGGCGTAGGAACGTTGGAACAGGACTACCGGTCGTATCCTCAGGGTAATATGGCGTCACAGCTTTTGGGGTTTGTGAATAATGATGGTAGCGGCGAATACGGCCTAGAGCAAGCGCTGAACGGCGAGCTTGCGGGGAAACCGGGCCAGCTCAAAGCAGTGACCGACATAAATGGGGTGCCACTGGCGGCTAGTAGCGGTAATTTGTCTGTTGCGCCCGTGGCGGGTGATAATCTGGGTCTGACCATTGACGTGGGTATGCAATCGGCGCTGCAAAAGATTGTGCAGGCGGCATACGACAACAACAAATCAAAGGATGTGAGCGCTATCATTATGGATGTGCACACTGGTGCGGTGAAGGCTATGGCTAACTATCCAACCTTTGATCCGGCAAATTATCAGGATGTGAACGACCCGGCACTGTTCCAAAACCAGAGTGTGACGACGCCAATTGAGCCAGGTTCAATTACTAAGGTGTTTACAACGGCAACGAGCCTGCAAAAGGGTGTTATTACGCCACTGACGACCTTTTATGATCCAGGTACATGGCATATTGATGGGACGAATGTGAGCGATGTTGAGGAGGATCACAGTACTGGCCAGCAAAGCATTCTTTCGACACTTGATAAGTCGCTAAACACAGGCGCGACTTGGATGCTTATGCAATTGGGCGGGGGGCAGGTAAATGCTCAAGGGCGAAATATTTTGTATGATTATTTTTCAAATCACTTTCGGCTGGGCAAAGTTACGGGTATCGAGCAAGGCTATGAGCCAAATGGCTATGTACCAAAGCCAGCTGATAATGGTGCGGGTATTAATCTGACCTACGCCAATATGTCATTTGGACAAGCTTATTCGGCAACGGCGTTGCAGATGGTGAGTGGGTTCTCGAGTATTTTAAATGGGGGTACGTATTATCAGCCGCATTTGGTGGATGCGGTGACGCACGCCAATGGTGTTACGGAAACAGTGCAGCCCAAAGTGGTTGAAAGCAACATTGTATCCAAGCAAGTAAGCGACGATGTAATTTCGCTTCTGGAGCAAAATAATACAAATCACATTCATGAAGGTTTTACCTATTTAGACTTTGGGCCGAATTATAATGTAGGTGGTAAAACTGGGACGGCCGAGATTGCTGATCCGAACGGTGGCTACGATCCACACAAGGTCAATGGTACCTATATGGGCTTTGTGGGCGGTGATACGCCGCAATATGCAATCGTGGTATATAACCTGGAGCCAACGAAATACAGCGGCTTTGCAGGAGCGGGCACTAGTCAGCCGGTGTTCGGTAACATTGCGCATATGCTGATAAATGACTTTGGAGTGACGCCGAAGCGTCAGTAGGGTATGCTGAAGCGTAAGGATAAACAATATATTATGTGCAATGCGGGTTTTGAGTGTAGCAGGTGGGTATTTTGCACCAAGGAGATAGGCGCATGAGTATAGCCAGATCACAGAATGGGCAGCGTGGTGACGATGCGCAGATTCGTCGCCATAGGCCGGATTACTGGTTGGTGGTAATTGCTGTATTTTTGATAGCGATTGGGCTGACCGTGGTGTATGCGATTAGTCCGGCATTGAGTGCTATCAGCGGTGGCTCGGGTGTGAATTATGTGTCACGTCAGCTGATTGCAATCGGCCTGAGTGTGGTGGCGTTTTTGGTGACGGCGCGTGTACCACTAAATACCTGGCGGCAGTGGCAGAAACCGCTGCTGGTAGTTGCGGCCTTGGGCACATTGGTGGCCCTGGTTACTCCAGTGGTTCAGCAGTATCCGCATCATCGGTGGATACGGCTCGGTGGCTTTTCATTGCAATCGGTTGAGATATTAAAGTTCGCACTGATTATCTTTTTAGCGGGGTTTCTATCAAGGCAGGCATCCGCTGGAAAACTGGGTGATGTGCAGGCTACGTTCAGGCCACTTGGTATTTTGCTGCTGGTCATGACCGTAGTCGTAGCGGGACCGGATGCATTGCGAGGACAAAGCGATTTAGGTTCATTTGGAGTAATACTGGCTATGGCGGGTGCAATGGCAATCATGATTGGTATGCCGATGCGTCGCATTGTGATGGCCGCTGCGGTGCTTGGATTGCTGCTTGTGTTTGTGGTAACCATCAGTCCGTACCGGCGTGAGCGTCTAACGACTTTTATGCATCCGGAGACCGATTGTTTGAATGCGGGATATCAAGCTTGTCAGGCGCTTATAGCGGTCGGCTCGGGGGGCATTAGTGGGTTGGGTCTGGGCAGTAGTGTGCAGGCGTACGGCTATCTGCCAGAGGCGCAGAATGACTCAATCTTCGCAATTTATGCTGAGAAGTTTGGGTTTATTGGCGTGATGGTGCTACTGGCGCTGTTTGTAGCGCTGTTTGCGCGGTTACGTTTGATTATCGAACGGACATCGGATGTGTTTAGCCGTTTGGTGGTGGTGGGTGTGCTAGCCTGGCTGAGTACGCAAATGGTTATAAACATTGGTGCCATGATCGGTTTGTTGCCACTAAAGGGCATTACGCTGCCGCTAGTGAGCTATGGCGGTACTAGCGTGCTATTTGTTGGCGCAGCTTTAGGTCTGGTTTTCCAGATTTCGCATTATACTAGTTTTAGTAGCCGGAATGTTCAAAAGA
>CAYZGW010000008.1:0-46579 GCA_964478195.1 uncultured Candidatus Saccharibacteria bacterium | reverse complement strand
AGTGGTATTAGTGTCGCTTCTGCAGGCCAGCATACGCTGACGGTCGTTATGGCCACCAAAAACGCTTCCTCGTCTGGTTACCTGGCTATGATGGACCGCATAGTACTCACGCAAACCGCATAAGTGTTCTGATACGTTCTAATGCTCTCTAGCCCAAAAGCGGCCCTTTCTCTGATGAGCTACCTCTGTTATAGTAGTATCGTATGAATGCACAAGACATCCGAAACAACTACCTGAAGTTTTTTGAAGAGCGGGATCATAAAGTAGTGCCCAGAGCGCTTTTGGTACCGCAGAATGACCCCTCTACATTGTTTACGGGTAGTGGGATGCAGCCTATGATTCCCTATCTGCTGGGCGAAACTCATCCAGATGGTGTACGTATTGCAGATAGCCAGACCTGCCTAAGAGCCCAGGATATCGAAGAAGTTGGCGACAACCGTCACACCACTTTCTTTGAGATGCTCGGCAACTGGAGTCTAGGCGACTATTTTAAAGCCGAGCAAATTCCTTGGATGTGGGAATTTTTAACCGAAGTTGTAAAGTTGGACCCTAGCAAGCTCTATATAACCTGTTTTATTGGTGCGCCTGAATACGACATTCCGAAAGATACTGAGGCTGCTGAGCTGTGGGCCAAGCTGTTTGCCGGAAAAGGCTTGAGTAGCGGCATTGCTGATATCGGCACCGAAGAAGACGGCTACAAGCGCGGCATCAAAGATGGCGAACGCATTTTTTATTACGACGGTAGCAAAAACTGGTGGAATCGAGGCAAGACGGGGCCTGATACAACGCCCATTGGTGATCCTTGCGGTCCGGACAGCGAAATGTTCTACGATTTTGGCACGCCACATAACCCCGAATACGGCGAACATTGCCACCCTAACTGCGACTGCGGCCGCTTTATGGAAATCGGCAATAATGTCTTTATGGCTTACCGCAAAGAGGCCGAAGGCAAATTTGTATCACTAGATAAGCCAAACATCGACCAAGGCTCAGGTTTGGAGCGTATCGCCGCTGCGGCTATTAACGATCCAGACGTGTTTAAGATTAGCGTGATGTGGCCGATCATCGAAAAACTTGAGAAGATTTCCGGTAAAACCTACGACAGCCATACCAATGCTATGCGGGTGATTGCTGATCATCTGCGCGCGGCAACCTTCTTGGCGGTTGATGGCGTGGTGCCCAGCAACAAAGAGCAGGGCTATGTAATGCGTCGCCTGGTCCGTCGCGCCGTGCGTTTTGCGTTTGATCTTGGCGTAGAGCAAAACTTTATGCCAGAGATTGTCCCGGTAATTGCCAGCCTGTATGAAACTGATATGCCTGATGTCGTAGCCAATCGAGACAAAGTTATTGAGGTGCTGATTAAGGAAGAAAAAGCATTTCGTCAGACATTAAGGAAGGGGCTACGTGTTCTTGAGGATATGTCTAGGAAGCCGGTTGCATACTGGGCCTCAGAGATGAGCGAAGCAGAAGCCCTAAAAATGTTTGATGAGCAAAAGCAAACATTAGACGGCTATGACATCTTTGTGCTGTATGACACGTATGGATTTCCCGTTGAACTAAGCACGGAGGAAGCTTTCAAGCAGGGAATCGAGCTTACTGAAACATGGCGCAAGGAATTTGATGCAAAGATGGCAGAACAGCGTACACGTAGTCAAACCGCTGCCAAAGGTACCTTCAAGGGTGGCCTAGGTGGCCAACAGTTAATCCACAAAAAATACCACACCGCTACACACCTAATGTACCAAGCCCTTCGCCAAACCCTAGGTGATCACGTCATCCAACACGGCAGCAACATCACTGAAGAGCGGTTGCGTTTCGACTTTAGTCACCCCGATAAGCTGACACCAGAGCAGATCAAGCAGGTTGAAGACATTGTGAACGAGCAAATTCAGAAAGACCTGAAGGTGAGCTTTGCCGAATACTCCACGGAAGTGGCGCGCGGTGAAATGGGCGCCCTAGGCGCTTTTGGCGACCGCTATGGTGATACCGTAAAGGTCTATAAAATGATTGCAGATGGCGCCGACAAGCCCTTCAGTTTCGAGATTTGCGGGGGCCCACACGTTGATCACACGTTGCAGCTTGCCGAAGACGGCAAACGGTTCAAGATTCTTAAAGAAGAATCATCAAGTGCCGGCATTCGCCGTATCAAAGCTATTCTGCAATAAGATTAACTTTAAGTTAAACACTAGGTTTTAGGCATAGCGGCCGAACCGGTAAACTGCTATGCTTAAAAACAGCTATGGCAAGCGATCATGGGGCCGATCTGACGCAGGCTAACTCTCGACAACTTAAAGTTGTGCGACTGTATGTATATATTGCTTGGGTTTACCTTGCCATATTCTTGCCGACATTTTTATTCTGGACCCGAAACTTGTGGCTCGTTTTGGTATTGCTGATTGACGTGGTAATTTTGGCGGGCGTGCATTTGTCATTACGCTCTCAGCCACAAGCAGATGATGTAACGGAAGCGCTTGCGGTTATTGCCGGTCTTACGGTAGCTGCTATGGTGTCGACTGGGGGCGTACAGCACACCGGTATACTGTTGATCTTCCCATACATCCCCTTTATTGTATTTTTACGAAAACCTGCTAGCGCACAACGCTGGTTATTTGCCATGTTGCTATTCATGGTAATCTTACTATTTCTATCGCTGGTTCATCGTATAAAAATTCCGTATGATAACTTGGTACTAGCCCAAACTGTTCTCATGTATCTGTTTACGCAGCTGCTTATGGTGGCCTACATGCGCGAAAAAACAACAGCCGACAGCCTATTGCTTAGCGGCGCTATACAACTCGAAAATGTTAACGAAAAAATGTCCGAAGCCGCGCAGTCCCAAAAACAAGCGGTTGCAAAGTCAGAGACAATTCTTAAAAGTATCGGTGAAGGAGTGATTGTGTTTAACGCTGCCGGTAATGTTGAAACGGTTAACCCTATTGCGGAGCGGCTGCTAGGGTTTAGTGAGGCAGAGCTCAAGCAGAGTCATTATATTGATTTGATTGGGGCAACCGACGACAATGGGGTATTAATTCCTAAAGAAGGGCGTCCGCTTAACCAGGTGATTGCCACTAAAAAGCCTATCTCGACAAGTCTCTACTATACACGCCGAAATGGGAAGCGGTTTCCGGCTCAGATTAGCATTGCGCCTATTATTACGGATGGTGTGCTAAAAGGTGCCATTGAGGTCTTTCGTGATATTTATCGGGAAAAGGAAATCGATAAATCCAAAACCGAATTTGTGTCGCTGGCTTCGCATCAGCTTCGCACGCCGCTCTCAACCATTAGCTGGTACGCAGAAATGCTACTAGCTGGTGACGCCGGAAAAGTTACCAAAGAGCAAACACGCTACATTGATGAAATTTACCGTAGCAATCAGCGCATGACCGAGCTCGTTGGATCGCTACTGAACGTGTCACGGATTGAACTAGGTACCTTTTCGGTTGACCCTGAACCCACCAATTTAGTAAAGCTAGCGCAAGACACGGTTAAAGATTTGGAGCCGCAGATTTTTGCACGTCGGCTTGATTTTAGAGAGAACTATGAGCCACAAATCCCAATCGTCAATGTTGACCCAAAGCTCATGCGTATGGTTATCGAGAACCTAGCCTCCAACGCTATAAAATACACACCTGAAGCGGGCAAGGTAACTCTGTATATCAAACATCGTGCCAACGCTACGCAGATAACGGTTAAAGATAGTGGACTTGGCATCCCTCTGAGACAACAAGACAAGATTTTCAGCAAACTGTTTAGGGCTGATAACGTGAAAACGCACGATACCGAAGGCACTGGGCTTGGTCTGTATTTAGTTAAGTCGATCGTTGACTATTCGGGAGGCAAGATCTGGTTTAAATCAAGGGAAGGCAAGGGAACGGCATTTCATGTGAGCATACCGGATGACGGTATGAAGCATAAGCAAGGTACCAAACAATTAAGCTAAGGTGATACTATGAAACATATGGCTGCTGTACTGACGAGACGTACAAATCGATCACAAAAGATGATTACCGCTGCATGGTACGCGGGTGTCAGCCTTATGTGGGTTGGGGCAATTGTGTTGTCGGTTGCCGCGAATAATAGCGAAGCGGCAGCCAGGTTCAAGCTTTCTATAACCCAGATTCGTTTATTGCAGCTTATCCTAGCGTTGCCAGGGCTGCTTATAGTACTTGCAATTTTATTTGGTGGCCTTAGCATTTGGCGCTATGCTCGTGCGATAGGTGACTCAAGAGAAGGTGAGGGTTTCCGATGTATAGCCTACAGTGTTTTTGCGCTTTTAGCTGGGCTAGTAATTAGCAACTATCTAAGCGGGCTGCAGCAGCAACTGGCGCAGCATGCTACTAATCCGCAAAATGTAAAGACTGATTTTGTGATTGTTAGCAACTATGTGGCAGTCGCTGTCTCGTTTGCAACCTATGGTATGCTCCTGAGGGGTAGCTATGTACTCCTGCGCTCTATTGGCAGGCAGCTTGACAAGGCAAAACAGCTCACACCAGTTGCAGTACTGTTTAGCCTCCTTGCGGTTCTGTATGCCTGGCTTATTCATGGCAATGCCAATAGCCGCGTAGCCGCAGGCCCTGGGCTAAGTCCAACATTTGGATTGTCATATTGGCTCATCGTGTTTACGGTTGCCTTGCCACTGGTTGTGTCATGGTTCGTAGGTGTAGTAGCGCTGATGCATTTACGCCGATACTACACGACAACCAAGGGCGTTGTGTATAAGATGCTGTTTAAGAAATTTGTTATTGGCATAACATTATTTATTTTTCTAAATATAGCCTTGCAGTTGCTAACGCAGTTATCTAGCGTGTATAACACGCGCAACTTGTCTGGAATCCTAGCCCTTATCGTGGTCATCTATGGAGCGCTAGCCTACGCCTTTATCTTGATTGCACAGGGGGCTCAGAGGCTGAATACCATAGAGGACATATTAATAGAGTGAGTATTGTTCCTGTATGAAAGACCAGAATTATTATCAGCAAGTTGTCAGTGCGACCGAAGAGTTCTTAGGGCCGGCTGCCGAGCGGTTCGTCAATCGGCAAATTGAATTCCATTTAGGCAAGCCGCCAGAAACTATTGGGCGAGATGATATCCCTAGGCTCAAAGAAACGCTGGGTGCTGCATTAGGACTGCTCGTAAAAGACGAAACGGTTGTTGCCCAGGCAATGCATAAGTTCGACTTAATAGTAAAGGACTAAGCTCTATGACACAGATAGCTCTAATAGTAGAAGATGACTTATCTCTTGCGGAAGCGATTAACAAAAAGCTACGGCTTAATGGTTTTAGAACCGTAGCTGCCCGATCAGTTGATGATGCTTTGCAATTAATGGCCACTAGACGCCCCACTGTAATCTGGCTTGACCACTATCTGTTAGGAGATAAAGATGGGATTGATTTTGCGCACGCCATTAAATCTAATGACGATTGGAAAGCGGTGCCGATGTATGTAGTGTCTAATACGGCCAGTAATGATAAGGTGACGACTTATAACGAATTAGGGGTTCGTGGGTACTACGTTAAAGCGGATCATCGCTTGGATGAGATTATTGCAGATATCAAGGCTGGTATAAAAAGGGAATAGGCTATGAGTGACAACGTTAAAGAAATACTGATTGTTGAGGATGAGAAGTCGTTGGCTGCAGCACTAGAGCTCAAACTTCAAAGAGAGGGCTACAAGGTGGCCGTAGCCTATGACGGTAAGGCTGGGTTAGATCATATATCCCACAAAGCTTACGACGTTGTGCTGCTTGATCTAGTTATGCCTGTAATGAACGGCTTTGAAGTGCTAACTGCTGCTCGCAAACTGGCAAAACCGCCCATATTTATTGTGCTTTCAAATCTAACTCAGCCAAATGATGCAGAGCGTTGCTTGAAGCTTGGTGCCCGTAAGTTTTTAGTTAAGTCCGAAACGTCTTTGGCTGTGCTCGTGCAGGAAATCGAGGCGATTCTTACGCCTTAGCGGCGTCAATCAGTTCGATAAAGCGGTTAACGGTATCGTCTAGCCGGACTTCGGCTTTAATGATCCATTCTTTGGCGCCCAGTTTGATCGCTTGTGCGATTAGTTCTGGATTACCCGTATTGCTTACGATAACTACGGGGCACTGTTGCCAGTCGGCCATGGTGATAAACTCTTGCATAAATTCTAGGCCGTTCATGCCATAGATGTCAAAATCTAGCCAAATGCCATCAAACTGTTTGCCGCGCTTTGTAATCTCTTGGAGCGCAAGTTTGGCGTTATCAAAAACTTGTGGCTCCAAGCCAACTTTTTCGAGCTTGGTTTTGATTGCCTCTTGCAAACTGGGCTCATCTTCAATGACTAGTACTTGGTAATGCTGCTTGTGTTCCATCTTCACTTACACTAACACCTTTTATTGGTAGCGTAAACCAAAAGGTGCTGCCTTTTCCTTCCTGACTTTCAAACCAAATATCACCACCTGACCTACGGGCAATGATCCGGCATAGATGAAGCCCTAGGCCAGTGCCGTCAGGGGCGTGCTGCACGGCACTCGGATCACGGTAAAACTTTTCAAAAATCATGTGTTGGCGATCACGAGGTATGCCAATACCCGAATCTGTTACTTGAAGTAGCAGGGTTTCTTTTAAGCGAGATAAGAAAATTGTCACGTCAGAGCCTTCGCGCGAATATTTAATGGCGTTGGTAATCAGGTTTTCAAACACGTAACCAATGAGCGTGCCGTCTAGAAATATTTGCGGCAGATTCTTATGGAAGCTGGTAATAAGGCTAACGCCGTGTTGTCTTGCAAAAGCGGTCTGGTTTTCGACACTTTGTTGTAATAATTTGTGAATTTCAACCTGTTTGGGTTTAAGTTTAAGTGAGCCGGTTTCTATACGAGATAATTGGAGCAAGGCCACGATTAGGTCGTTCATGCGGTTAATGCTTTGAACGGCGTTATCCAAAATGTGCAGCTGCTCGCTATCAAGACTGTCGTGGTAGCGCTTCAAAAACAAATCAACACTCCACTTTATGCCTGCAAGCGGTGTTCTTAGTTGGTGCGAAGACAGGGCTACAAAGTCGCTTCGCGACCGCAAAGATGTTTCAACGTCCGATCTGTCCACAACAATAATCGCCCAGATATCGGAACCTTGGCGTGGCGCAATAAAGCGCAGTTCTAAAAAGCGCTCTGAGCTATCCTCTTGATCGATGTAATCTAGTTTTGCGATTCGCTGACGCTCTTGACCTGTTATGTCTTTTGGCAGCTGAAAGGGGGCCATATTAGTATCGTCGGGTACATGCAGAAGCGACAAAATACTTGGCCAACGAATACCGACAAGATCTGGTTTAGTGTGAAAAAAATCGATGCCTGCTTGATTAATGCTGATGACATCAGCAGATTCAGCGCTTACTAACAAAATTGGACGATCAATATAGGCAACAATATCACTCAGCTCGTTCGGCAGAGTAAGCATTAGCTCCATAAGTAGCATCATAGCACTTTGTATGACACCGTGCTACAATCCACTTATGGCTAAAAAAATCTTAGTTATTGAAGACGACAAGATCCTCGCCGAGACCCTACAGAAAATATTAGCTGACACTGGCTTGTACCAAATAGCAGTGGCAAACGATGGTGCGCTTGGCCAAAAACTAGCAGATGAGTTTGGGCCGGATCTCGTTATCCTTGACCTACTAATGGCTGGCACTTCTGGTATGGATCTGCTTGCCAAGTGGCATGAAAGCGGTCTTACCAAGCGGATTCCCATTATTGTTGCTACCAACATCGATCATATCCAATTAATGAACCATGCACTTGATCTGGGCGTACGCAACTATTTCCTAAAAAGCGAAATGTCGCCTGAATCTATTACGGATCATTGTGCTAAGGTATTGGCTGAATCCGATAATCCTCAAATGCCGTCAGTTGCCTAGTAATAAACCTGTAAGAAATATATATGGACAACTCTGCCTTTGCCAAAAAAATAGTTATCGTTGAAGATAATGCCGCGCTTGCTGATATCTATAAAACCCGCTTAGAACTTTTAGGCTACACATGCTTTATTGGCTATAACGGCATAACCGGTTTATATTTTATACAAAAAGAAATCCCAGATTTAGTGCTACTTGACTTAATGATTCCTGACATTCCAGGCGATAAAGTTCTTGAGACAATGCGCGGCAGCGAGTGGGGTCGGCAGATCAAAGTTTTGGTTGTATCGAATTTAAACGAAAGCGAAGCTGCTCCGGGCTTGCGGGAATTAGGTATAGAGGGCTATCTGATAAAAGCCAACCTTACCGACGACCAGATAGATCAAACAGTTAATAAGATTTTGCAAGCACCTGTGGAGCCGCCGCAAAACGTGCCGATCACGCCTGTTCAATAATTGTTTAAGACCTTTAACGAATAAGAAGATAGGGTCCAGAACGGACCCTATCTTCTTATATGCTGTAGTTTACTTACGCGGCTTGTCGAAGGCCCATAGTGTTGCCTTCAATTTCTACCTGTGCAACCAATAGACCGCCTCCTACGTCCTTAGGCTCCATGGTCACTGTAGCGCCGGCTGCTTCTAGCGTTTTTAGGCTAGCTTTAATATCATCGGTGTCGATGTAGCTTACTACCGCTGTTCCGTGTGGGTCTAGGCCTACTTCTTTGTCATCCAGCTTGTAGCCGACGTACCATTCACCGTCAACATATGGTTCGGTTCCAAGGTAGGTGTTGTAGAATGCCTTTGCTTTTGCCAGGTCTTTTACCGGGAAAACAATTAAGGGGATATTGTTGGCCATAGAGTGCTCCTTATCTTGCGCCCATGTGCGCTTAGTTGTATAATCAAGATACTCTAATATAGAGATAATTGTCAACGAGAATTTTATGCCATTACAAAATACAAGCAATTTAAAACAGCAAGTAATTATAGGTTCCCGAGAAAACGGCATCAGCTATACGCTTTTTCGTAATGCCATCGGTAAGAAGCTAGGTCTTAATACGACAGATTTTGAAGGGTTAGATCTAATTTTCTTCCGTGGAGTGACGACGCCATCTGAATTGTCTAAATACACTGGGCTCAGTTCTGGGTCAACTACGGCGATGATTGACCGGCTGGAAAAGTCTGGCTTAGTTATGCGTCAGGCTAATCCGGACGATAGGCGTGGTACGTTGGTGGTACTTGATAAAGAAGCCGCGCTAAAGGTGCGTCCTTTGTTTACCTCGGTTCGAGTAGCGCAAAACACACTGCTCGATAGCTATTCAACCGAGGAGCTCCAGGTCCTGGCGGATTATTTCACGAAGTCGTCGGCTATGTTTGAAGCTGAACGGCAGTATATGCAAGCAGCCATCTCTTTATAAGTAGCAGGGTAGCTGTGATCGCCATGCCAATGGCTTTTGTGTGGGCGGATTATCCTTGGACGATTAATAGCCCTAGACCAGTGCCATAAAATGCTTGATTTGAGGCACGAGCGTGCAACGCCTGCATAAGAAAAATTGAAAATTATTGAGTTCTATGTTATAGATAATAATGATCACTCTAGAAGGGGGATAGCGCTGGACACTATATGTGTCCTTTTCACATCCATCACACGATCTTAAAGGAGATCGGCATGATCAAAATGACCACCTTGCAGGGAAAGGCCTTGGCCTTCCTCCGCAGCGGCAAGCACGGGCTTGAGCCCGAGCAGGTGGCTCGCTTCACGGGAGCGAAGAGCCTCGACACGGTCCAGGACTGGATCAGTGGCAAGCAGCCGCCGCGAGGCCTGCGGCTCAACCGCCTGTGGTGGCTGATGTCCGTCATGGGTGTCGCAACGCCTGAGCTGGACGAAGTCTCCGACTTCGGTCACTACCTCGGCGAGTTGCTGGCCTTCGACGTCATCGACCTCAACAAGGCGCGAGCCTACTGCGGCACTAAGCAAGAGCAGGCCGTCTTCGACGTCATCCGCGGTAACCGCAATGTCGTGAATGCGACCGCGACGTACGAGGAGCTCAAGGCCGAGCACGACGACGCCTTGCAGGCCAAGCGTGCGCAGAAGCTTGCGCATATCCTGCCTGACGTCGAAACTCTCGCCGGTACGTCGACCGTCTACCCGGCAGAGTTGGCTCGCACCCATCTGCTGATCACGATGGCCCGAGAACTCGGAGGCATCCAGCCCCTGGTGAACTACCTTCTCTCGGACAAGTGCACGGCCGCCGACCGAGCCATGGTGCGGGGCTTCCTCGGCGACAGCGCCGTGTTCGACCTGGCCAACGGCCTCAACCGACTCTGCTCTGAGCGAGCCAACACCCAAGGGAAGTAGCATGAGTAACCAACCTGCACGGACGTCGCGCAAGCGTCTCACCCTGCACGTGGGAGAGGCTCTCATGCGGCTGGCCAACGAGTACCCGACGCTGACGCTCACGGTCGTCGAGACCATTCAGAACGCCATCGACGCGTCGGCCCAGACGGTGTTCGTCGGTATCGACGCGGCGCATCACCTGGTCATCACGCTCGACGACGGCGAAGGTGTCACGGAAGAGAAGTTCCAGGAGGCTCTGGACAGTGTCTGCCGGGGCGTCAAGAAGCCGGGGAGCCTTGGTCGTTTCGGCCTGGGCTTGATATCCCCGCTCAACAAGTGCCAGCAGTTCGTTTTCGCAAGTCAGCCGAACATCCCGGGCCGTGAGAAGCGAGGCAAGGCCAACGTCTGGACGTTCATCGGCGACGAGATCAAGGTTCAGCATCACGACGCCGATGTCCCATACAGTGAGCAGGACAGACTGCCGGAGATCCCGGATCAGTTCCTGAAACTGTCCACCGAACGCCCTGCTGCCTGGCGCACCATGGTCCGGATCGAAGGGGTCATTCACGACCGAGTCATCGGCGAGGTGGATCTCGACGACCTGGAACACCTGGTCCGCTCGAAGCTCGAGATCGGCATGCGTGCGAAGGGGACAACCGTCCACCTCGCCGTGGTCGGCGCCGGCGGCGAACTTCTCGACAAACGGGACATCGACCCCGAGGACTACACCGGCGAGCCGCTGGAAGTCGTCAGCCACTCCGGTGAGAAGTGCGGCACAGTTACCTTCGAGCTCTACCGGGCTCGTAAGACTGGCGGCCAGCGTCGCGGACAGGTCCGCATCATGCGGACTGGCGATAATTCGCCGGTGACCTGGCGGGAGTTCTACACCCAAGCAATGGGGAGTAAGAAGCTCCAGCATGTCAAGGAGCCGTTCGACGCACTCGGTTCGGGCTACTTCGAAGGCATGATCTACGCCGAGGACATCGAGCTCGACTCGGCACGGACGAAGTTCCGGCTCGGCGAGGCTCTCGACGGTCTCTACGTGGCGATCTGCGCCTGGTACCTGAACCGCGGCAAGGCGCTGTACGAAGACGAGCACGAGGCACGCCGCGAACAGCGCTACCAAGAGCTCGGCGAACAATCGCTGGCCAAGATCATGCAACGCTTCTCCACCAGCCCAATCTTCGCGGCCATGGCTCATCGGCTGATCGGCATCCTCCCGGAGGGGGTCGCCGATCTGCCAAGGTCGTTGGCCGAGAAGAAGAAGGAGGGCGATCAGCCTGAGGGTGAGGCTAAGCCTCGCACCAGGCGGTCGCGCATCATCGCCAATCCGCCCAAGCAAGACGAGGACGGCGATAAGCGTGTGTCGCGGCCACAGGTCACCCTCCGGTTCGCGTACGAGCTGCTGGAAGGCAGTAATCGCCTGTGGGAGTTCGACGCCGCTAACGGCGTGCTGACCTTCAACGTCCGGCACCCCATCTGGGTACGCTTGGACGAGACCAACGGCAAGCACACCGCCAAGCACGACCGGCAGATCATGCACCTGCAAGAGTGGCTGGCGCTCAAGCTGCTGCTCGTGCTGGCGTATAACGAACCGGGCTTCGACCTGGAGTTCGTTCGCGACAAGATCGATGATGAAGTGGGGCCGTATGTCGACCTGTTCGTCGACGCCGGCAAGTAGCCCGCTATAAGCGGATGCGCCCCTCGTGAGTGATCGGTCTGGTAATCCCAGACCTGGCAGGTGGACTCATGGGAGTTCGAAGGCTGTCGCTACCGCGACTCCAACGACCCTAGAATCCACCTGCCGCTCACACCAGTGTGTGGTAAGTACTTACTATATAGCGGTGTGAGTGGCATTGCAGTATTTCTGCGGCTGAAAACATCAGCAAATAATACAAGCCTATCCTGTGTTAGTAGATAAGGCTCGTCTTGGTTTTAGAGGAGTGTCCATTGCCACGTAGGCGCAACAGAGTAAGTGAGCGTAATAGATCTACCGCTGGGTACATATACAGTAGCCGGGCCGGCAGTAAACTGTGTTTTTCCGTCGACGGTTATATTGGTAACGGTTCCGCCAGTAATAGTCACAGCCGCATCGCGCCACCACGGGTTCTTGAAGCTTGTTGTTGAAGAGGGGATACTCGGGGCCGTTACTGAGCCAACACTCTGGTCGGAGTTAACTACTTTAAGTGCACTACCACCACTAACGCCGAACTGTCCGCTTAATGCTCCATTGAGCGAGATGGCGTCACCGCCATTGCTCCCGACATATATCGTGCCAACTCCAGCGTTATGCTGATCGTCGATAATCAGACTTTGGCCGAGGGTTGTCGTCCATTCAATGTCAAGCGACCCGATATCGAGCTTTGTTATAGTTGTAGACGCAAAAACGACACATTTAGTACAGTTTTCAATGCAGGCATAATCTATAATGTTTCGATGTGGAAAACCTGACGAGGGCCAAACCACAAGACCGTCGTAGCAGTTAATAATCCGGATAGAGCTAGCCTGGACATGCTCCTGAATGATGAGGCCGTAAGTAAAGCCCTCGCAAGAATAATTGCCAATGTTACAGATGGCGTTATTGTTCGTCTGTGGCATATAGAGGCCAAATGACCAGTGTGGGGTTGGGGGTGTTGGTGCACCGGTCACAGTTGAGCGAGCTAGTGCTCCGGCGTTTATGATGTTTACCTCAGCAACACCCTGGAAATCAAATCCAGAGATGTTGCCATTTTGCGGTATTTCTACCGTAATGCCATCAACGACGACCAGCAAGTTGTCCCAAAGGTTTGTTCCTGCGCCAAAGCCATGGCTTGCGTTAGGCCCACCAATAACGGATACCTCGCCACCCGCAGGAGTGGATGCGCCAGCGTCATAGGTGGTTCGCAGCACTGCGCCTGACTCTTGGGGCACAACTGAATTCCAGTGATAGAGTGCCGTACCATCGGCCGTACCCTTAAAAACAAGTATAAATTTTGACTGCGTCATATGATGGTTGACATCTTCTGTGGCAACGGGCAGAGGAATTTGCGCGTTGCCTGATCCGCTCGTGGTAGGGTTGCCGGCGATAAGATATACAGCGGGAGGGAAATAGATTTCGGCATAATATGTACCATTGGCAACACCCGCCGCATATGCGGCGCTAATCGTGTTATTAATGGCAGACGTGTCGTCAGTGGTACCATCACCCTTTGCACCATATTCTTGTACATTATAGACGCCGGGACGTCGAGTAAGCACAGTGAGATTGGTGAGGCTAAAGCTAGTACCACTTGTAAATCCAGTCGTTACCACATAACTAGAGCCCGAAAAGGTGATAAGGTCGTTAACTGCATAAGCGGTAGACGCCGCCCAAGCACCACGATACTTCAGCCGAGCCGACAGATCGGCCGCTAGATTAGTAATGGCACTTTCGGGAAACGCGCCGCTCGGAACTACAGGGGCAGATGTGAACGTTTTAACGCCGGCGATAGTTTCGGCGCCTGTATTGTGCACTACAGCGCTGTCGTTGGCTTTGGTGCTTAGGGAGCCTCCTGATTTTAGGGAGCCGTCGGCATTATGCTCAACCAGCAAAAAATCATTTAATACATCACCCCAAGAGTTATTATCACCGCCAGGGGTTGGGAGCCGAGACATAGGTTAGCCTTTTGTTAGTTTAATTATCCTTATGGTAACACGACTAAAAACGGCCGACAATGATTTGTCGGCCGAAGTCAGTTCAGAGAGGCTGTAGTAAGTACTACGTTATACTTCCGCAGGTTTGTCTATAGTCTTGCCTTCAAGATTGGGGGTGCCTTCACCAGCTTCAACTAGTTGTTTAAGGCTGCCTTTAATATATTGTTCCCATGATGGCATACAGAATTTGTAACATTCAACTTCTGGTTTTAGACCCTCGTGAGTAAACAACAACTTGGTCTTACCATCTTCCTCGGTAATATCAAAAATTATCTTTGTACCTTTCCACTCATCGCGCTTTTTGATGAATGACTGGTCGGCTTCAGTAACAAGCCAGACAACTCGCTTGTTAGGAACAACCTCAACAAGCTTCTGTACCGTGTGATGTACGCCGGGTACATCAAAAACAAACTCGTCACCTTGGTTTTCGGTGTTGCCCACGACATCCTGCGACCACCAACCACGGACGTTTGTTACTGCCTTAAAGACTACCTCTGGCGACTTGTCGGTTACGAATGATGCGGTGTAACTGTCATCGTTCATAAATTCTTACTCCTTTAGTTTGTAGGTTACCAAGTGTAATAGTAAACCGAACGGTTTACATTTGCAAGTACTTTTGATACAATAAGACACATGAATTTGCAAACGCAGCCTAAACCACGTGCCCGGATCATTACTACTGCTGCCAAACTTTTTTACGATCATGGCGTCAACGCAGTGGGCGTTGCTCAGATATGTGAAGACGCTAACGTTTCAAAGCGCACGTTGTATCAACATTTTGCAGCCAAGGAAGACGTAGTGGTGGCCGCCATGTCACAACTTGGGGATGCGTGGTTTGAGGCCTGTACGGCGGCTACATCGGATGATCCAAAAGCGCGTATTTGGCACGTTTTTGCCATGATGGAGCCGATGGCAGTGCATCCCGATTTTTACGGCTGCGTATTTATGAACACTAGCATTGAGCTGCGCGGTGCTAGCGTGCCTGCGGTTGCAACGGTCACGAGCATTAAAACAAAACTGTACGACTATTTTATGGAGCAAGCAGTGCGCTTAGGCGTAAAAGACCCCACTATGCTCGCCGAGCAGCTTATGCTACTCCATGACGGCTGCAGCGCCTGGATTGTAATGCATCACACGTTCCCCGCGTCTGCTTTTCAAACCCTTGAACTATTACTTGTGCAGTAGTGTATGCTAAATATTCTTGTGTTAGGTTGCCAATCACGGCAAACCGGGGAGTGCAGGTTACTTGAAATTTGCAAGTATTTTTGCTATAATAACACTTGATGAAAAGTGTTAAACGCCGATCAGATTGCCCCATTAGTGGCACGCTTGATATTGTTGGAGACCGCTGGTCGCTGCTTATTTTGCGTGAAATGATTTTTGGTGGCAAAACGTCACATAAAGAATTTAGCGAACTGACAGAGAAGATTGCTACAAACATTCTTGCTGAGCGCCTGGAGTGGCTTACCAAGACTGGTCTAATCCGAAAGTTGCCCGACCCTAATGATGGGCGCCGTAGTATTTACCGTTTGACTGAGAAGGGCATAGATCTGTTGCCGGTGCTACTTGCGATGATTGACTGGGGTATGAAATATACTGCTGATGCTGAATTCCCACAGGAGCTTGTACGGCAGACCGTAAGGAATCGTTCAAAACTCTTAAAGGCCGCTCGGCCTTTGTAGCCTCATACACACGCCACAGCAGAAGATCCTGTAAAAATATTACTTGCAATATGCAACTAATTTAGCTATACTCCCCCGCAAGGAGTATTAAGCAAGTAATTATGAAACAACAGTTAAAACCTGTAGGAAGCCAGAGCGCTCACAAAAAATGGATCCTGTTCTTGGCTAGTCTGGCTCAGTTTATGGTCGTCGTAGATATTGCAATCGTAAATGTAGCACTTCCGACTATTCAGCGGCAGTTGCATATTAGCCAAGATACTTTGCAATGGATCGTCATTGCATATGGTTTACTATTTGGCAGTTTTTTGTTGCTTGGTGGTCGCTTGGGTGACGTCTTTGGACGCAAGCGTGTGCTACTCACTGGGTTGTCTCTATTTACGGCCGCATCTCTAGTTGCCGGGCTATCCCATACGGCAGGTTTACTAATTGGAGCACGAGCTGCTCAAGGTCTTGGTGCGGCGCTAATACCGCCAACGGCGCTGGCAATCTTGGCCAGTACATTTAATGAAGGTAAAGAGCGCAACGGCGCACTGGGTGTATATGGCGCTGTGACCGGGATGGCCGCTTCGGTTGGAGTGATTGCTAGTGGGCTACTTACTGATGGGCCAGGTTGGCGCTGGGTATTCTTTATTAACATTCCCATTGGTTTACTATTGCTAGCTCTGACGGGCTCTGTACTACGCAGCGATAGTATGCCCAAAGAAGCAGGCGAGCATCATCTTGATGTCAGTACTGCGGTTACCGCTTCTGCTGGACTCCTTAGTTTTATTTACGCGCTAAATCGTGGTGCCGCGCATGGCTGGACTAATGGGATGACGCTGGCTTTCTTTGGCCTGGCTGCTGCACTCTTCGCAGCCTTTGCATTATTGGAACGTCGTTCAAACGCACCATTGGTCCTGTTTGATACGCTTAAGCAGAACCAGGTATTACGTGACACTAATATTGTGGCACTCCTGGGCTTTGGCGGGTTCTTTGGGTTTATTTTCTTAACCACCTTGCTGGCACAACAGCAGCTTGGCTACAGCGCATTGCACACTGGTTTAATCTGGCTGTTTACGACAGTGAGTAGTTTTGTTGTGGCAGCCATGACGGGCGCAAAGCTTGCATTCCAGTTTGGTCCGCGTAAGTTACTTGGAGTGGGCTTAGCCCTTATGACTATTGTAGGACTACTATTGTTCCGCTTGCCATTGCATGCCCATTTTGCGACTGATATTCTGCCTGCATTATTGCTGGCTGGCATTGGTGGTGGCTTGATTGGTCCTGCGATCCAGATTAGCGCATTGTCTGGCGCTACACCCACAACCTTCGGGTTCGTATCCGGTTTTTTGGAAACGATGCGGGAGCTTGGTGGAGTGATCGTTATTGCTACTGTTTCAACGGTTTTGATTGCTCGCCTTAAGACCGCCGCAGCCTTGCGCAGTCCGGCTGCGCATACAGTAGCTACACAGCGTGGGTTTAGAGATGCATTTCTGGTTATTGCTGGTGCCTCTCTGCTTGGGCTTATTGTTACGCTTCTAGGATTTAAGCCTAATTCTGCAGCGGCAGAAAGCCCGCAGTTGGCGACAGAATTATAGAAGAACTACAAACTAATTAGTAAGGAGTAACACTAATGGCAAATTATTTAATCGTAAATCACAGTGACGGTACTACACCACCCGCGACACCGGATGAGTGGACGGGCTTTTTTGGCCAAGTACTTGGCGCACATGTTGTAGACGCTGGTAAGCCACTTACCACTACCAAGGCTGTAGTAAAAGGCGGCAAGACTAGCGATGTGTCTGACACGACAGTAGGCTACTACATTATCAAGGCTGACAGCCTCAAAGAAGCAACCGATCTTATCGAAAAGAGTCCGCTTTCGGATAAAGCTGGCTGTGAAGTTCACGTGTATGAACTTCGTGACGTGTAAGATAAACTTCTAGATAAGTTTTTATGCGGCACATAACAAAATGTTATGTGCCGCTTTTGACACAAAGCGATTGTATTATGCCAAGACGATGATAAAATGATCATCCTATTATGGAGTTTTTACCTGATAGTAATATAACTGAACATGAAGACGCAGGACTCTTACTCTCTCGAGCAGTAGACGTAGCATTGGCTCTCTGCCCAGATCCTATGCCGTCGCAGCCAGGGGCTGACGTTGCGGCTAGATCCAACGACTGGAAACGACTCAAGACGGTGTCAGATGAAGCGCTTGCAAGTCTTATCGTCGATGCTGGCGCATCTGTGCCCGACGAGCAGCTGCCTAGAAGTGCGTCGCGGTGGCCGTTGGTGGTACATGCCTTGGGTGGCCTGGGATCTTTGGGCACAGAGGAAAGTAAGCGGCAGGTATTTGACTTGTTGCGACCTATTGCGCCAGAAGGACTGCAAAGAGACATCGCAGTTGAACTTTTCGGTAAGCTGGGAGAGGCGGGCGTTACGTATGCCCGCGAGTTTTTTAGGCCTGATACACGATCAAACCCTATAGACAGGGTGCACCTGCGACAGCTTGACACTATAGCAAGCTTGACGAGGGCGGCGATCGGCGGCAAGGTAGTAGCTATTCAAGACCCAAAACTCAAGATTCTAGCTATTGAGCATGCTTTAACGCGTGCACCTGATCTTGAGGAGGCGTATCGTGATGAGCTAATAAATATAGCCATCAAGCAGTCATCACACCGAGCATCAGAAGATCCTACGAGCTGGTTCTTGGACCTTAAGAGACTCCTTGCTGCAACACATGATGACCGTATTGTAGCTATGCTGGAAGCATGCGTCGATCAAGGTGGTGGCCTCAATATACAGCGTCTGTTGCTCGATAAAGAATATGGGTATCGTGCAATTGCTTATGATGTAAGTTATATAGAAAAAATGACTAAGAGCCGTTCTCGTATAAACGTCTTAGCGGCATTGGCGCTCCAACAAGCCTCCGAAGAGAAGCAGCGTACATTCATCGAGCAGGCACTTGCACTCTACGAGCAAGGGGATCTCAGCGGCGTAACTGAATTTCCGCTGACAGAATTTATTGGTGTTACCGATAGTAATGCCCGATGGCTCATTGAGAGTTACCAAAGATTCGGCGAAGTTGAAGGTCTAGCAAAACGGAATAGGTCTGCGCAGAGGAGTGATGAGCTGCATGAGGATGGATTACCTAGCCCGACGAACGAACCGGGGCATGTGGAATACGTCCACGCCTTAAGCGCAATTATTGCTGCGAACTTTGAGACACTTGGGGCGCTTGGTAAAAAGCAACAAGCTCTAGCGTATACGGCAATAGCTTGCTCGGGAATGTCGTTGGAGGTTCGAGAGCACGCGCTGAACGAGTTATATGGAAAGAGGTCTGAAGGCTATATGGTGTTACCGGATTATAGGGATAGATTAAAGCGTTCAATTATCGAGGTGAACCATGCTGAACTGGCCGAAATATTGCCCCATGCCGGAATACAAGACGTATCATATATTGAGACTCTGGCGGCAATGGTGACAGAAAGACAGAATGGGGCTGCGCTTTGGAGATTATTGAACGAGCTGGAAAACATTGTTTTCAGTAGGGGGCACGATTTGCAAATTGCATGGAAGGTTGGGGAAACGATTGCAGCGATTGCGCCGACGCTCGGTGTTTTGAACCAGTAAGCGCCAATGCCTAACGCTGGATAGCGTTAGGCCGCTGTTGTTTATGGAACAGCTGTAAAAATCTTAACAAATTGTTAACTTGAAAGCTGACTGAATCTAGTCGATAATGATAAGCGTAACGTTACATTAGGAATCGGTAAAGTTAGGGGGAGTATGGGGATAAAACAGTATAACTGGCGGCGTCAGCAAGGCCGCCTTGGCTATATGGCTGCGGCTGTTAGCTTGACTTTAAGTATTATGATGCCGTTTTTGCAGCCGGCCTTTGCAAACGCCAAAGCGGCAGTGACGCAGGACGCCATAATTGAATCAATTTGGCCATCGACGGCCGTGCCTGCCCACAGCAGTTCCGGAGATAGCAACGCTGTGGAGCTGGGTGTTAAATTCACGCCTCAGGTAAGCGGTACAGTAACTGGCGTGCGTTTTTATAAAGATGTTACGAATACGGGTACGCATGTCGGTCATCTGTGGTCGGCAACTGGTGGACAACTTGCATCCGTAACGTTTACGGGTGAAACGGCCAGCGGTTGGCAGAGTGCCAATTTTGCAAACCCGGTACAATTAACGTCCGGCACAACCTACGTGGTGTCATATTATGCGCCAGTGGGTGAGTATTCATATGACAGTGCCAACTCCTCCGATCCCGGTAACTTGAGCAGCACATACACGAGTGCGAGTGGTGACCTGGTTGCGCCGTCTTCGGCCAGCGCTGGCGGCAATGGCGTCTACATGTATACGTCTTCGGCTAGTGGCGCATTTCCAACCAACTCCTATGGGAGTAGCAACTATTGGGTCGATGTACTCTTTAACCCTGGTGGAACTGTAACGCCTCCACCGCCACCGACTACGGCAAATATCTATAGCCCTGGTTATGTGCCCGCAAATGATTCGGCTGGTGACTCTAACGCTGTTTCGCTAGGTGTGCAATTTCAGAGTCAAACCAGCGGTTACATTTCCGGTATTCGTTTCTATAAAGGAAGCGGCAACGGTGGTACACATGTGGGCAGTTTGTGGACTGCTAAGCACACGTTGCTAGCACAAGCGACGTTTACAAGCGAATCGGCTAGTGGCTGGCAAGATGTAAGCTTTAGTGATATGGTACCAATTACTGCGAACACGACCTATATTGCGAGCTACTACGCGCCACAAGGGCACTATTCTTACACGTCAGGCGGCTTAACGAACGGCATTACTAATACGCCACTGGTAGCTTTGCCTGGCAGCAGCGCGCCTGGCGGTAATGGTGTCTACTCATACGGCACTAGTCCAGTGACGCCAATTAACAGTACGGCAGGGACTGATTACGCAGTTGACGTTGATTTTACGACTAACTACGTCGCACCAACAGTTCCTGCTCAGCCAACGCCACGAAGTGGTGTCCAAGGTAGCGGTTCGGTGCTGGTTCTAACCGATCCAAACAACCACTTCTCGGACAACTACTGCAAGGCAATTTTACAGACCAAAGGCATTGCTTGCGCATCGACTGACACTGGTAACCTTACGGCCGCTTCGCTTCTAACCCCCTACCACACGGTGATTCTCGCTGACGGCGCCCCACTCACAAGTACTCAAGTTGGCCTAGTAAATACGTGGGTAGGCGGTGGCGGTAACTTCATTGCTATGCGCCCTAATGACAACCTAGACTCATTGCTTGGTATCGGCACACGCGCTAATAGTAGTATTCTGCCGGATGCCTATATTAAGGTTGATAACACGCAGGCGCCGGGGCTTGGTATTGACGGCCAAACATTGCAGTACCACGGCCTTGCTGATGAGCACGCATTAGCTGGTGCCCGTGCAGTTGCTACGCTGTATGCTGATGCTAGCACTGCAACAACCTACCCAGCAGTAACTACTCAGACAGTTGGTAGCGGGACTGCCTCAGCATGGATGTTTGATCTTGCTCGCTCGACAGTCTATCTCCGCGAGGGCAATCCTGGGCTAGCAGGCCAGGCCGCGACAGCTCCTGGATATATCGGTGTTGCTCGTGTTCCAGATCGTTTTGCTCTCGGCTACCTAGACCTTACTAAGGCTGCAGTACCACAAGCCGACTTACAAATCAGCTTGCTGGCTAACCAGATTGAAACCAAAACAGCTCCAGTGCCGCTAAAGTGGACGTTCCCAAGCTACAAAGTTAACGCCAATCATCCAAATGGATTTCTTAAGGCAGCCTTTGTCTTAACGGGTGATGACCACGCTACTCCTAGCTCGCAAACATTGGCGCGTTTCCAGAGCGAGACAGCTGCCAGCGCCGCAGGCTGTAGCGTTGCAGCATGGACCTGTATTCGGTCAACTAGCTACGCCTTCCCGGGTG
The DNA here is from genome assembly GCA_964478195.1 of uncultured Candidatus Saccharibacteria bacterium. Taxonomy (GTDB): domain Bacteria; phylum Patescibacteriota; class Saccharimonadia; order Saccharimonadales; family UBA4665; genus JAJZCD01. Next base: position 25,083 of record CAYZGW010000008.1, on the reverse strand, counting down.
CGTTTAGTGATAGTGCGGTCAAGCCCTACACTGATACTGGTTTTGAAGTAAGCCCACATATTGCTACAGCTAGCGGTGACTGTGCGAGTAACTGGACGACCCAAGCTGGGCTCGACAGCATCTTTACTGCTTCTTACAACGCATGGCAGACATCATATCCAACGATTAGCGCGGCTCACTCGCCAATCACCCAGCGGTTCCACTGTTATGGCGCTTGGAACGACTACGCTAGCGTTGCAAAGGTAGAAGCCGCCCATGGGCTAACAGCTGATATGAACAGTTCCTGCTATCCAAACAGCTTGTTTAATGTTGGTCAGTGCCTCTACACTGGTTCGGGTTTGCCACAGAATATTGCAGATAGCGATGGCACGCTCACGGGTGTTAATCAGTTTGCCACACAAGCTACCGATGAAAATCCAACCACGGTTGATCAAGGGGCGTTAAGTACGCTGGTAACAAACGCTACAGGTTCAAATGGTTACTACGGCTACTTTACGGTGCTTGCTCACCTTGATAATCAAGGTATATCTCAACAGGCGGAAGCCAGTGTGCTTAGTGTTGCGGCTGCAAATGACATCCCTGTCATTTCCGGTGCGCAGGCTCAGACTTTCTGGGCAGGACGAGCTAGTACCACTGTGTCTGCCCCAACTTACACGACCAGCAAGGTTAGCTTTTCGATTACCAATCCAGTGGCTAACCTGTTAATGCTTCAGCCGACACAATACGGCACCAAGAACATTACTGGTATTAAAGTTGGTACCACGACAGTGGCATATGGTACGCAAACCATCAATGGCGTCTCTTATGCTGTGTTCCCAGCAGCAACTGCCGGAACATACGCAGTGACCTATAACTAAGGAGACGGCCTTCAGTAGGGCAATGAAAGCCTAATCTAAAAAATCGAGTAGTCTAGCAAACTGCTCGTTTTTAGGTTTAAAGGAGTATGCTGAGCAGATCGTGCGTAAGTCATATGTGATGATTGACATGGTCTATGACTATATGCTATCGTGCTGTTATGGAACGGTCCGAATGGAACAGCATGCATGAGCTCTTGACTCAAAATAATGCCTTTTTGCTAGCCATGCTTGGTGCTGAGTCGCGCCGTAAATTTACAGAGGCTGTCGAAGAATTGGATATGGGGTGGCAAGGGCAAAACGTTATCACATCGCTTTGTGTATTTGCAAAGTATGAGGCGGTATCGCAAAGGCAACTGGCCGACTTTGTGTGTATTGATCCTCGCAATCTAGTGACTGTAGTCGATAGTTTGGAGCAGCATGGTTTATTAAAGCGAGTGCCAAATCCTAATGATCGGCGTGGCTACCAAATGCAGATAACTACCAAAGGCAAGAAGGTCGCGGAGCGAATTCAGACTATCCGCACGAAACTTGAGGCAGAAATGCTTGGTATGCTGAGCGACGAGGAAAAGACTATACTACATGGCTTACTGAAAAAGGTTTGGGATTCAACCGATATATCAACAGGTTTCCGAGCGCCTACTAAACCGGCTGGCGATGACGCTAAAGAGGGGTCGATATGAGATAATGGGAGGGAATCATATCGGAACTGGTCGGATCCAGGAAGTTAAAACACCGATCAAGAAACATAATAACAAGAAGTAAAAAGGACGTTATACCTTACATGAGTCAAACAATTTCAGCCCAAGAGCATGCGGCGACCTTTTCGCATAAAAAGCGTGCCGTTGCCCTAGTGGTGGTAGCGCTTGCGTTTGTGATGGACCTGCTCGATAACACCATTGTGAACGTAGCAATACCGGCTATTCGTACTAATCTAAACGCGAGCTTTGCAGCAATCCAATGGGTGGTTGCTGGCTACGCGCTTACCTTTGCAACTTTGCTTATCACCGGTGGTCGCATGGGTGATGTCTATGGCTACAAAAAAGTCTTTCTGTGGGGCGTGGCCGGCTTTACGGCAGCCTCACTTTTAAGTGGTGTGGCAGTGAATCCAGGCATGCTAATCGTGGCCCGCTTAGTGCAAGGTTGTATGGCGGCACTGATGGTGCCGCAGGTGCTTTCGATGATGCAGGTGATGTATAAGCCTGAAGAACGTGGTGGAGTGAATGGTCTCTTCGGTGCTCTAGGCGGCTTGGCCGCTTCGCTTGGCCCAGTGCTAGGTGGTCTGCTTATAAAGTGGAACATTTTTAGCTGGGACTGGCGCCCAATTTTCCTAATCAATGTACCAATCGGACTGTTTGCAATGGCTATGGGTATAAAGTACCTGCCAAATGGCAAGTCACCGCATCCGCTGAAGCTGGATATCCAAGGGACGCTACTGGTAGTCACGGCAATCTTCCTGCTTATCTACCCACTGATCCAGGGTCGTGAGTACGATTGGCCGCTGTGGTCGTTTGTGATGATGGCTGCTAGTCTACCGGTGTTTGGTGTCTTTGCTTGGTGGCAAAAACGTAAAGAGCGCTTGGACGGTTCGTCGTTGGTATTGCCTTCGCTGTTTAAAAATCATTCATTCGGCGTGGGGCTTGGTATTAACATGGTCTTTGAAATGGCTATGATCAGCTTCTTCCTAACGTTTACGCTGTTGCTGCAGATTGGTTTTGGCTATAGCGCAGTACATGCGGCATTAACTGGCTTGCCAGTCGCATTCGGTATTGCGTTCACCATGGCGCTGGCCGGCGAAAAGGTTATTCCGAAACTGGGACGCTATGCGATAACGCTTGGCACTACAGTTATGGCAATTGGCCTAACGCTCACATTGTGGGTTGCGCATCACTACGGCAGTACTTTGCATTCATGGCAGCTGATCGGTACCTTGCTGCTGGTAGGAATCGGTATGGGCATGGTGTTCGCTTCACTATTCGCGGCCGTATTAAATGGTGTTGATGCTCAGCATGCTGGTTCGGCAAGTGGTACTTTGAACGCTTTGCAGCAGATTGGCGCTGCTATTGGTGTAGCAGTTGTGGGCGTTATCTTCTTCGGCCAGTTGAACGGTGCGGCAGTACGGAGTTTTACGAGTGTTCAGCCGGAACTACACCATGTACTATCGGCAGCACATGTGCCATCTGAAAACCAGGCTGTAATCGTGAACAGGGTAAAGACCTGCTTTGTTGATCAATCGCGGTCGAAAGATGCAAGCGTAACGCCCGAAAGCTGCAAGCAACTACAGGCTGGAAGTGCCCAGAACAAACAGCTGGGTAAGCAAATCCAAGCTGTGGCTCTAAAGGCAAATGCTACCAACTTTGATACGGCATTCCGCTGGGCAATAACCTATGCAGTAGGTTTGCTCGTGGTAACGTTTGGGCTAAGTTTTGCGCTGCCACGCAAGTTCCGAGCCGAAGCTTACGCCGAGGTGGCGTAGACGCAATATATTGAGTGCTCACATAAAAACGGCCCGCACAGTAGCGGGTCGTTTTTACATAGAGGCTGTTAGGAATTAGTTAGTACAACAAGCTGTTGTTTAATAATGTGGGCAGCAGTTTTGGCGTCAAAGCCTTTTGGAATATGAATGAATGTGTAGGCCACGTTTGGGGATTTAGCAAGGAGGTTGTAAGAAACCAAATTACACCACGAATTGCCGATACCATCTGCTAGTTTTATGCCGGGTGCCGGCTGCAAGAAATAGGGTATGGCAATACTGGCGTCAGAGATTCTCCGGTTTCTAAAATGATTGCTGCATTTCACCTCAATGCGTAGTGCATCCTGATCTTGGCCGCTGTATGCGCCTAGTCCCAGCACTAACTCATAAGCAGAGAAGTCGGTTCTAGCAATAAAAAGATCGAGTGCCGTTTGTGATGACGTGAGTATGATAGATTTGTCGGCATCTAGGTCCGCGACAACCGTTTGAGCGATTGTTCCCGCAAAGGCGAACACTAGAGTTTTCATGCTTGTATGGTAGCAGACTTTGTTTTGAGGTGTTTTTCCGTGTAGGCTATATTGAAGCAATATGCCGATGGGTGTTTGTTATAATCAGCTGGTGGTCCCAATGATTACTACGGTAGTTGTTCTAACAAGGTACAGAGTCCATGCAATTACATACTCCACATACATACCCCGATTGGAAAACTGACCCAAAAGCTCTTAGCTTCTGGCAGCGTATCGCATTGCAAACTAATGGCATTCTCACGCCCGGCAACATACTAAGTATTATCGGTGTAGTGTTAGTTGGTTGGGGCGCATGGCTGTTAGGGGCGAATGAACACTGGTTACTTGGAATAGCGTTTGTTGTGTCTGGGCGGTTTTTTGATGTGCTGGATGGGTATGTTGCCGAGATAACACATACAAAAAGCAGATTGGGCGGCGCTGTTGACGTTATCTGCGATAAACTGGCTATGATCGCGATAATAGCGGCAGCTATATATGGAGGTTTGGCTTGGCCATGGTTCCTGGTTGCGTTAGTGGGGTGTAATGGATATCTGATGTATTTTGGCGTGCGATGGGGACGCATCTATCACATATATCCGAGCGGCTCTGCCAAGGTAGCTACTTTTATGAGTTGGTTGGCAATTTTACTTTCGGTGCTTCATAGAAAAGAGCCGAATATAGGCTATGCCATAGGCGCAATCACGGCAATCTGTTTGTGGGGTGCTTTATCGACCCTAGGGCTGCGTAAGTATCGCCGGGAGCTAAGTGATGAGCTTCGGAGGCGGCAACTGGATGCTGAGTGGTCACAAGAGGTCACTGAACTTATATGTGTAATAAACCGGCAGGCGACACATTTTCGCCAAGCTCATGCACTGCTTGTCTCGCTTGGCAAAGCGTTGCACAAAGTTCCAGCAGAGATTGACATTAGCGAATACGAACAGGAAATTAAAAAACGCTTTGCTAAGTATCGGCCTGGAGAAAAGATCCTGGTTACGATCGCCGGTGGTGATGGCACGGTTAATACAGTAATCAATACGCTTGTACAGTTGCAGGCTGAGCACGAAGGGGTGGAGTGTATATTGTTGCCGTTGTGGGGTGGTAACGCTAACGACTTTGCTTATATGCTCAATGGCCTGCGAATATTTGCACGAGCTAATCGCTTACTTTCGCATACTAGACTGGCGAGTGTTCCGCTCATTAAGCTAGAGCTTAAAGAGCCGGCTAAGTCGGTGCGAACGATATATGCCTCTTGTTATGCCAGCTTTGGCGCCACAGCGTACGCTGCTCGTCAGCTGGAAGCGCGCCGCTTTTCAACCAAGAAACTATTGTACTGGCTTCCTCCGCTATTGGTTGGTCGCGAGATTGTCGCGGTCGTAAAAGCTTTGCTGTCCACGCCGCAATATACTGGCGAGATTGACGAGAAGCAGCAGGTATTTTATGAGCATTCGCTCATCAACGGCTCGCGTATTGCCAAAATAAACCGAGTGCCGGTTAAGTTAAGCCAACCGTATTTTTTACATGCAACTATCACGCGGAAAGATGCGTCGGTCATTATTTCGTTGCTGCGCATTGCACTAGGTAGGCCTGCGGCCGAGTATACTACGCGGAACCGACTGTCTTTTAAGCTGGTAACACCAGTTGACGCGCAAATAGACGGTGAAGTGATGCATTTGACCGCTAACGCGCAGATTACAGCGGCAAGCGCGCAAACAAGATTACGTTTTGTGAGCAGTAAGCTCAGGTAATACATAATCTATAATAATGCAAAATGTGTAAGCAGTAGGTTGGCTAAGCGTAGTCTATTTTGCTTTAGCCAAAGCCTTTTTGAAAGTTGCTAAGGAACGAGCGCACTAATGGCAATAATACGCTTGTCGTAAGTGTGGCTAACATTGTCGTAGTCACCACCGCAGGTGATGAGGTTGAGCTGGCTGATAATTGACGGGTCATGAGCAAATAGTACACTCGGAACATTGGCCGTATCCACAAGCTGCAAACGTTTTATCATAAAAGTCTTATGGCTACCGTTACCAAATGTTATCGTAAAAACGTCACCGGCGTGCAGTCTATTGATTTGCCCAAATATACCTTGATTGTGCGCGTAGCCATCTACGTGTCCATCAATAATACTTAGCCCAGATTGTCCGGGTAACAGGCTGTTTATATACCAACCGGCCAAATGTACATTGTTAGGTGCGGCCATTTGGCTATACTGATCGACTCCTACTTTTTGTATGAAGCCCTGTGCACCAATGGTTGGCAGGGAAATGTAGCTTGGTTCGTTTGGTGCTGCGGTAGGTGTGTAATTTTTGCTGGTAGGCTGTGTGGCACTGGGGTGAGCCACGGTTTTGGTAACGACATCTTTTATCGCCGGCGACTTAGCCGGCAGATGAGTATGTTTCGAATGGGTCACAGCTATGACGGGAATAGCGCTTAAAACGGCGCCAAGCAGCAAAACTGTACATTTCCTAATCATGCCCTTCTATAGTATCAGCCGGCTAGACCACCTGCTACACTGTGAATGCATGCAGTTTTTTAAACGCTACCAAAAAGGTCTTTGGCGCATGTTGCGTACGGCGGACGGTAGATATCTGCTAGCTGCGGCCTTGGTGCTGGGCATTTTAACTATAGTGTGGTCGTTAGCGATTGCTTGGCTACAACAGGGAAATGCCGATCAACTGGCCGATGGGTTTTTATTTACGGACGCTAATACCTTCCGGCATGCACAGTTTCCAGCACAGCACACACAGCTGTTAAAATGGCCGCTTTTTTGGCTGCTGGGCAGTCTACATAGTGCGCCTGCTGTGTACAGCGTGGCTACTGTGTCACTCAGCGTAGTAACTGTCGGAGCGTTTGCATATTTGCTTGCCAGGATAGTCCACCGACAAGCGTTGCTTGCTACGTTGTATGCGGCACTTGCTTGCGTCTTGGTGCTAGTCCCGGCGCAAGTAATGGTTACTATATCTTCACCTCTAAATATAGCTATGGTTACTGGCCGGAATGTTGAATATGTGGTGTATATAGGGGCTTTAGTTCTGCTGTTACCTAAGGTTAAGGCTAATGTGTGGCCACGATGGGTCGTGGCCACCGGACTACTTGGTTTATTGTTTGCAAGCGATAATCTATTCCTGTTCTATGCGGTTCCGGGTGGGGTCATTCTGCTAGGGTATGCCTATATGCGAAAGCAACAGACGTTGCGATTGCTTAGCTTGCGCTGGTTGGCGGCCTCGGGGGGTGGTTATCTACTGGCAAAGGCCTTACTTTGGCTAGTCGGTCGTTTTACTGGCGTCGTGAACGATCCGGCGGCTTCCGGTGGATACGTCACCAGTGTTACTGCTGCGCACGGTGCTCTGGTAGCTGGGTTCAAAGGCTTGCTACTCAATTTCGGGGTTAGCACTAGTGCGGGGCATCTAGCCATTGTAGCGGCCTTACTTAATCTGCTGATTTTTGGGCTAGCCATATACGCCAGCTACGCACTTGGGCGGCGCATGGCGCAAACTTCGGTGCAGATTGATAGGCCAACTTTACTGGCTGTATTGCTTGGAATGTCAACGCTTGCCGCCTTCATCGGCTATATTGTAGTTAATCACCCGGTGACGTTAGATGCTCGCTACCTTACTATTGCGTTGTTCACCGGGTTTATAGCGCTGGCGGTGTATGGTCGGACGCTGCGCCTACAGGCGGTTGTTCTGCATGGCATTGGTGGGGTTTTGTTTGTGGGTAGTGCGTTTGGGCTGGCAGCTACTATGCAACATATTGACTGGATGCGTACAAACGACCCAGTCCGTGTACGGAATACGCATATAGCGCAGCTGCTTACTAGGCACCCTGGGCAGATTCTAGTAGGTGATTTTTGGCGGGTACTGCCAATAAAAGAGCAGACTAAGCGGGCTGCCCAGCAAATTTTGCCGCTGTCTGGTTGTATGCGCCCTCGGCAGATACTGGCAAGCGGCGCTTGGCGACAGAATCTCTATACTCATAGCTTTGCTTATCTTTTACCGCTGCAAAATTCTAGCAGGTCGTTTGGCAGGTGTAGTCTTAAAACGGCTATTGTTTTGTACGGCCCACCGTCGCAAATTTTTTGGATTGGAAGCAACCAAAAGTCACCGAGTGAGTTGCTACTACTTTATAGCGATGGCGCGGCTAGAATCCGTGGGACCAGGCCTGGAGTGCCAACGCCAGTGTTCGGTGTGCCTACCGAAGGCACGGCTAAGCCAACTGGATCAACAATGGCGCCATTCGCTGATCCATCCTGATCAAACGGCCCACCATCAGTTACCTGGTAGGTGACTTTTGTGGCTGTTTGCCCACCAATGGTAACGGCGGCTACGGTACTACCGGGGACAGTGATATATGTGTGGTTTTGCGTGTTATATTTACGTGCCACCATAGTATTAAGCGCTTGTATGCCGTAGAAATACTGGGTAATGTGGGCAGTAGTGCCTGCGCTTCCGCAATTTGCTGTAAAGCTTACGAGACCGGCCGGATACTGAAAGCCGGTATCGGCATAATTTGTAGGTAATGCCTGGGCGGAGACGGCGGTATTAGATGCGCAATCGGACTGTACGGTTAGGTAATGCGTCGTGACTGGGTCTACGATGCTAGTCACATTAGCCTGAAACTTATCGGCGATACCATCACCATTACCATCACCATTGTGAGGCGCGGCGGCCTCAGCGGCATTTAATACACCATCACCATCCATGTCACTGGCTGGTACGGGTTGCCACGATGGTGCCTGAGACGTTTGATTACTTGGAGAGATGACCGTTTCGTTGCTGCCGTCCGGGTTAATGGTGTAAATACGTTGCGCAAATTGACTGCTATCAAAGCTGTCATAAAGTAACTTGGTGCCGTCTGGCGACCAACTGGCGTCTGCTACGCTACTGTGGTCCGCTGTATTAATGATGTGGGAGTTACTACCGTCGGTATTCATGATGCCCAGCTCATCAATATTTACGATGTCGTTATTGGATGTATCGTATGTAGAATATGCAAATTGACTGCCGGAAGGTGAGTAGGAAATGCTAGTGTAGTCAACCGCTGTACCACTGGTAACTTGCAGCAGATTGCTGCCATCCGGTTTCATGGTGCAGATTTGTGTGACCTGTCCTGAATCGACGCAGGAAAAGGCAATCTGCGTACCATCTGGTTTCCATGTAGGATAAAAGGCATCGCGTGAGCTGTCTGTGAGCGTAGTCTTATTGCTGCCATCAGCACTCATAACTTTGATGCTATATGATGTTGAGTAATCTGCTGGGATGCTGCTATAGGCAATTTTGCTCCCATCTGGTGACCAGGCAGGTTGGCCGTTTTGTGTACTGTCGTCGTTACTGACATCTATAGAATTGCTGCCATCAGCACTCATCACGAAGACCTGACTGGTTTGGTCGACAAAATCCTGACTCATGTAAGCAATCTGCGTACCATCTGGTGACCAAACAGGAAAAGTGTGATAGTTTGCATCGTTTGTTAGTTGCTGCACATCAGAACCGTCTGGGTTCATAGTGTAAATCTGTGAATTGGATTGGGCATCTAGGCCAGCAAATGCAATACGCCCATTGCCAGAAGCGCCCAGGGCGATGTGTGGTCGAAACAATACGCCACCAAATATGTAAAAACCCAAGGTCACTACCGTAATACTAACAATCGGGATACGAGTAAAACGTAAACGGATCATGCTTATTTTTAGTATACAGCTAGTTTTGACCTGACGGCAATGAGGATCCTTAAATGTTATAAAGCTAGTCCGCCCTCAAGCTGGGCAAGGGCGGTATCTAAAAGTTGTATGAGGTTTGCTTTAGGGTCAAGTCTTGCTGCTTCTACGGCAGCAATGCAAACACCCATAATCGCTCCGGCTACGGTTAGCACCGCAAAGTCGTCACTGTCGCGGCCAGAACGTTTGGCGAGCGGTCCGACAAGGAGTCTCATGGTTTCTGTGGTTTGGTCGAGCATACGAGCCCGGAGTTTTGGTTCAGCATTTATGAGTGCGATACGCTCGCGCTGTGTCTGCCATTCGGCATCAGAAAAAGATCCTAGGATTTGTCGGAAGGTGGCTCGTAAAGCTTGAACGGGTCCTAATTCTGTGGGCTGAATTTCAAACGAGGCGAGCAGTATGGGGTCATAATCATCCTGCAAAACCACGTCTTCCTTGGTAGGGAAATAACGGTAAAAAGTAGCTTCGGAGATACCGGCCGCGTTTGCAATATCAACGATGCTTGTGGCGTTATACCCCTGCCTGTGGAATAGTGCTAGGGCGTGCAATTGAATAGTATTACGAGTGGTTTGCTTTTTCTGTTCACGTAAGCCCAGGGGTAGGGTGTTGTTTGACATGTCTAGTAACTTACATCGACTTTGACTTGACTGCAAGTTTGCGTGGTATAAAAAGCACTGCCAGCACTGCCCCAACAACCGCTACACCACTCGAGAGCAACAGCGCCCTATCCATCCCGTGTACAAAAGCCGCTCTAACTGTGTGCTCTAATGAGACTGAGCCTAGCGATTTAGCAACGGCAACGCCTGCAAAGACGCTTTGGTGAATGGTTGCAACCAGCTGATGTGGCAACCCAGGAAGCGGCAACTTGGACTGGTAAGCAGCCGCCAAGGTGCTCCCAAGGATAGTCGCACCAAATGGTCCCGAGGTTTTTTGCAAGAGCTGCAAGAACGCCGTACCGCTACCACTCCGTTCTTTGGGGAGCTCGGCAAGTGCTGCCGAATTTGCAGAAGCCAGCGCCAGCCCAACACCAATGCCTAGGAGTGCCGACCAGACAACCGCAAAACTGGAAGATGATGCGACGGTGGTATGTGCGCCAAGCGCAGAGCTGCCAGCCACAAACAGAAAGCCGAACATGATGGTAAATTTAGTGCCAATTAGCTTACACCATAGATCGGCTGTGCCGGCACTAAGTGCCAGGCCGAGCACTAGTGGCAGTAGACCGACGCCAGCTTTCATGGTGCTGCTGCCGAGTACGCCTTGGTAGTATTGGGGTAATGTAAAAAGCACGCCGATCATGGCTAGACCCATCACGCCTGCAAGAATCGCTCCCCAAGTGTAGGATTTTGAGCGAAACAAAGCTAAGTCTACGAGTGGCTGTTTGCCGGGGCGTTTACTGATTCGTTTTTCCCATGCTCCAAATACTGCCAGCACAATAGCGCCGATGCTCATAGACACTAGCGCTTTGGCGTCACCCCATCCGTACTCTCCGGCATTGATCAGACCATAAATAAGTGCCACTAGCCCTGCACTGGAGCTGAGAACCCCAAATGCGTCGAGCTTTGGTTTATGTGTGGCACGCGACTCCGGCATTAGTAACGTGACCACTAAAAGCGCCACCACTACAACGGGGACATTAACAAGGAAAACCCAGCCCCACCAGAAGTGAGTCAGCATCCAGCCGCCCAAGATGGGACCCAAAGGCAAACCGATAAAATTCGCGGCCGAGAAAATACCCACTGCTTTCGGCCGCTCTTTTGGGCTGAATAGCGTGGCTATGGTGGCTAGTGCCATGACGGTGATGCCAGAGCCTGCAACTCCTAGCAGGATTCGAGCCCATAGAAACGCGGCCGGCGAATGCGCATAAGCACAAAGGGCCGAACCAACGCCGAATAAGAATAGTGAAGACAGTAGAAGTTTTTTATGACCAAAGCGGTCGCCAATGAAGCCTGCCGGCAAAATCATGGCAGCCAGCACCAATAAATAGCCTGCCGAAAACCACTCCAGGTTCGATTCGGTTGCTCCCAGTGCTTTGGCAAGGGTGGGAAGCACCAAGCTTAATATCGTACCGTCCAATGCGACGGCTAGAACAGATAGGTTAATTGCTCCCAGTGCCCACCATTTTTGCGTGCCTGACTTTCGCATAATTTTTGCTCCCTTGTTTATTGTAGTTGTCTAATATGATAGTAACTCTCACATTCTGCAATTGCAAACGAATTATTGGCACAATCTTTAACTTGCACGAACCGGCATTAGTCGCTGTTCTCTTCTGTCGCCTGGAGCAGTTTGACGATAACTATACACCTGGTGTATAGTTATCGTCATGCAGACAACCTATGCACTTCTCGGAATTCTTGGTAGGCAACCTAGCTACGGCTACGACTTGAAGAAGGGCTATGATTTTTACTACGGAAAAGAAAAACCGCTAGCGTTTGGACAGGTGTATGCCTCGCTTAGGCGCTTGCTCCGTGATAAGAAGGTAGAAGTTATAGCTACTGATCAAGACGGGGGGCCGGAGCGGAAGCAATATGCTATCACAAAGTTGGGTCGAAATGATTTAGAGGCTTGGCTTGTTACGCCAGAACAATTGCATCCGAATGCTCAGACGGTACTGTTTAGTAAGGTCGTTACTGCTATTTTGCTTGATAAAGAGCCGGATGTGTATCTTGATGCACAGCGTGCTGCTCACTTGGCGCGGATGCGGGAACTTACGCTCCAGCGACGTAAGGGCGAGCTGGTTGGTTCACTTCAAGCAGACTATGCACTGTTTCATCTGGAGGCTGATCTACATTGGATAGATATAACTTCGGCTCGTTTGCAAACATTAACAAAGGAGATTCGCGGTGAGTGATAACGAATATATACTGCAGGCCAAAGAGGTTACTAAAAAGTTTGGCCAGACGCCAGCATTGCAAGGTGCCAATCTATTAGTGCGAAAGGGTGAGATTCTAGCCATCATGGGGCCGAGCGGTTCAGGAAAGTCAACGCTCCTGCATTGTCTCGCAGGTATTTTTACTCCAGATAGCGGAGAAGTAATACTTGAGGGTAAACGGCTCGACGCTCTCAATGAGACAAAGCGCACTGAGCTTCGGCGCACGAGCTTTGGCTTTGTGTTTCAGTTCGGTCAACTCGTGCCAGAGTTAACTGCGGCGGATAATATTGCTTTGCCACTCCTCTTGTCCAAAGTGCATCGCAAAGAAGCATACCGGCAAGCAGCTACATGGCTCAAACGGTTGGAATTGGAAGGCCTCGGGATGCGGCGTTCGGGTGAATTGTCAGGTGGCCAGGCACAGCGTGTTGCGTTGGCTCGTGCGCTAGTGACTCACCCAAAAGTACTTTTTGCTGATGAGCCAACTGGTGCGCTTGACTCGCTGACTGGGGAAAAGGTGATGGATCTTATGGTGGATACTGCGAAAGAGGAGGGGACAACAGTAGTGTTGGTAACTCATGATGCACGTATTGCTTCATACGCTGACCGCGAGGTTATTGTACGCGACGGTAAAGTTACTACAGGCAAACGGCAAGTAGCTGGAGTGGTTCAATAATGTTTCGTCTAGGGCTGCGACTTACACTGCACAGTGGCAAGGAAGCATTTTCGCGACTTCTGTTGACGATGGTTGCGGTAGGCATTGGCACTAGTATTCTTTTGGCGGCACTTGCAGATTTCCATGCCTTTCAGGTTGTAAACAATCGGCCAGCATGGGAAAAGACAGGACAAAATTCCGAGGTTGATCGTCAGGGTCCGCCCGCACTGCCGACTCAGCAAGGTAAACTGCTTTGGAACTATAGCAACGACATTTTTAAGGGTAAAACGATCGAACGGCTTGAGGTAGCTGCAACTAGTCCGGATGCGCCAATACTACCTGGCCTTTCCAAGCTGCCAGCTGCTGGTGAATATTACGCATCGCCGGCGCTCGCGCATTTATTACGTACTACGCCATACAATACGCTGGGTGCACGCTTTCCTGGTAAAGAGGTGGGCATAATTGGTAAGCAAGCCTTGACAAGCCCTGACGAACTAGCAGTGTTCATAGGGTATAGTCCTGCGTCATTGCGAGAGCTGCCGACAACTATTGGGGTTAATGCTATAGCTACGGCTCGTCAGAGTAATGTGTGGACTGGCTATTTCCGGTACGTGTATATATTTGGTACTTTGGCGCTGCTATTTCCAATTCTTGTATTGATTGGTACTGCCACGCGTTTAGCGGCAGTTCGGCGTGAAGAGCGGTTTGCGGCGCTGCGGCTAGTTGGGGCCACGCCACGCCAACTTACTAGTATTGCCTCCGTGGACGCCCTAGTGAGTGCTCTTTTGGGTGCGTTGCTAGGTGTGGGAATGTTTCAGCTACTGCAGTCGTTACTCGCAAAGGCAAGTATTACCGGCGGACACTATTTTGTAAGTGATGTAACGCCCACATTGCTGGGATATCTTTCAGTGCTAGTATTAGTGCCACTAGCTTCAGCCGTCACAGGAAATATCTCGCTACGTCGGGTGCAAATTTCCCCGCTTGGCGTTAGCCGTAAAGTTACAGCGCCAGAACCGAAGGCCTGGCGTGTGTTACCACTGCTCGTTGGCATCGGCTTGTTCGTACTCGGTTTGGCAATGACAACGCGTGAAACAATTGCAGCACCAGTTTACATTGGCCTTGTTGTTATTCTTGTGGGGCTAATAATAGGTGGTCCTTGGCTCACTATGGTATCGGCGCATCTTCTCGGTAAAATTATTCCAAGCGCTTCATCACTTTTAGCGACACGACGTCTTATGAATGACCCTAAAGCGGCGTTTCGCTCTGTCAGTGGCTTGGTACTTGCGGCCTTTTTAGGTACGACGTTAGCAGCCCTATTACCCTCGATTAATGCCACCACGGCGACGCCTCGAGCAACGGCGTTACAAAATATTCTGTTGGTGAGTCTGACGCCCACAACTTTATGTGGTAACGAAGTTAACTGCACGGGTGAGAGCCGGTTGACCTCTACAGATACTGGTCAGTTTGGCCTTTCGCCGCAAGACGGCAAGATACTTTTAGACGGTCTTCGTCGCCACTTTGCTAGTAGTACGGTCATACCGTTGTATGCCAATCCCGACGCGATTGCAGCAATTCAGCAAATGCAAAAGGATGATGCTGTAGGTCCTACGCCCAATCAAGCGATGCCAGGTGATAATGTGATACGCTGTACAGACCTACAAAATATCTCGATGCTTGGTGTGTGTCCGTCGGGTGCAAAAGCCATTGTCGTGCAACCGGACTTTCAGAGCGATAACCCCAGTTACAGTACCCAGATGATAGTTAATGCGTCCAGTAAGCCTGTATCTGATGACGTTAGCAGTCTTTATCTACACACGTTGCTTATAAGGATTCCCGATGGCACTACGCTAGAAAAGATGCGTACGTACCTGGCGACGCATACATCAAAGTCGCTTGCTGGGGCTGCGCCACGTACGTTTGGGGAGGCCATCAAGGTGCGTTTGTCGTTGAGCAATACTATCCAGCGTATTTTTAACGGAGCGGTTGCCCTGACTTTGTTTATCGCAGGTTGTAGCTTAGCTGTTACGGTGGGTGGCGGTATGGTGGAGCGCAAACGGCCCTTTGGACTACTTAGACTAAGTGGCGTGCCAATGGGGGCACTCTATAAGGTTGTGCTCTATGAAGCAATTATGCCACTGGTGGGGGCTGCTATTGTCGCAGCGGGCATTGGCTATGGCATTGCTGTTATGGCTATTAAGAAAATTAGCGCTGCTGGTACGCCTCTGCCTACGTTGGGGCACAGCTATTTCATTGTGATGGGTATTGGATTGGCCTCTTCATTATTGGTTATTCTTACCACATTGCCACTGCTTGGCCGCATTACACGACCGGATGATGTGCGGTTTGAGTAAGAGTGCTCGTACTACCCAGAACCACTCGCAGGAGTTGTAACAAGCTGAAGATTATTCTATAATTACAGGCTGCTTCGTTGAGCTATAAGTTCCGAAGTGCTTTAACAGACGGATTTTGAGATTGAGACATCATGAGATGGGCAACAGTGCTATAGGTCATACTATAGCTTTGCTGCCCATCTCATGTGTCAATGGCGACACAAAACAGCAGTGGCCTTCCGGCCAATGTCTGGGGATGTGGAACCGATAGGCCCGCACGAGGCACGACGCTCTGCACGACATCCTGTACGACCAACACTACGAAGGAGCACAGACATGCCCGACATCATCGAGCGCAGCTACGACTTCGAGGTCCCGATCTTCCGGGGACCGGCGACGTGTGCGTCCGTGGACGAGTCCGCGCTCCGGCCTGTCAACGGCATCCTGGCCGAGAGGCTGTCGGACATCACGGACGACCTCCACACCTACGTCGGGATGGACGCCGCCTTCACCGCGAAGAAGGACGACGGCCAGCTGCAGATCGGCACCAACCACGAGCCGGATGTGTTCGACCACGCGACCGAGGTGGTTCAGCTCATCGCCGACGTCGGCGTGGCCGGGCACCTGTGGTGCAAGACGCAGGACGGTATCTTCCGCTACCTCGGCGAGGCTCACGGCCCCAACGAGTACTTCGCGGCCGCGGAGGGCCAGAGCTGACCCTCGGAGAGAGACTGGCACCGGCGGGTGTGGGGAGCGTGCAGCATATGCACCCCACGCCTGCCGGCGTGCCCCTAACCCTTAGCCATCTCAAAATCCGTCCGTCTCCAGAGCATTCTTTTTCTTTATATATTTGTAAATAAGGCGCTAGATTTGGCGTCTTATTTACGGTGCTTTTATGAAAGAGTACTTGAGCCTACTGAATTAGTGGGGTACGAAATTTCCGCCAAACGTGGCGGTGTACTACCGGTGGATTTTTGGGCGGTAGGTAGTCTGTATATTTTGCTTGGCTGCGCTGTAATAGTTCTTACAATCTTTTCGCAGTTTGGTGTGTAAACTTGGAGACTTATGGAAAAAATCAATTACACACAACCCGAACATCAAACATTAAAAAGAAGGGCCGCAGTCATCATAGGGGTGGCTGGTGCGCTGGCACTCATAGCTGGGTGTGAATCATCGGGTAGTGACACACCAGGTCAAAACGCGCCTGAGAAGCCAGCATGTGAAGTCCAGGCACGCACTGGTCAGCCCTATCATGGTATTTTAGGTATATATTGGGATGTATCACCAGGCGCGGGAGCAGAAGGCAAGGTTACTTACACTGTAGATGGCGCGCAGCTCACCCAAAATAGTTTGGAAGGCACAACTGATTACAGCGGATCTGCCGGCCACTATACAGCAGAGGCAACCGTGACACTTCAGGATGGTAGTCAAGTAGAATGCCATAGCGCAGGATTCGATGTACATAAACCGTAAGGCATATATAACATGCTTGTCGGTCCGTATCCATCGGCGCTGCTGTCGGGCCGAAGTATAGTTTCAAGGTAGTGATATACCAGTAATAATTAACGCACAAGCAGCAGGGTCAAGACTTAACTAAGCGCTCCAGACTTCCATTGTCGCAGGTGCGTAGCCTGACGTAGTGGTGGGGTCACCGCCAACGCGCAGGTCGGCAGTCCAGTCCGATCCAGCGGCGCTAGCACGGTGGCCCCATTTCCAAGTATATGATTGGCCGGGGGTTAGGCCGGAAACAGTTTGTGAAAGCGTTGCTGGTATGTATAGGCCGGTGTTGGTAAAGATCCTGCCGCCGGTACCGGATATGTTGCCACTATTGTCACGCAGATTCCAAAACACATCAAGTGTCGGTGACGTGCCCGAGCGGCTAACTAGGCCGGTAAGACGTACCAGAACTTGCCCCGAAGCCGGTGCGGTAAACGTAATCGCTAGATTAGTTGCGTCGACGTCTTGAAAAGTAGTAGTGTTGGCGGTAGTTGATATTTTTACGCCACTACCTGGATTGTAAGTTTTTACGGCTAGCAAGGGGTTGCTAGCGCTAGTGTTGGCGGTGATGTCGCGCCATACATAGCCACCGCTACTGTTTTTAATGCAGATATAGACTCCATCTTCAGTGCTACCGGTACCAAGGACACGATAAATAGCCTTGCGATATGCCGCTGAAGCTGCGGGTAGGGCAGAAATTTCGGGGAACCAGCCATCTTCATTTATTTGCGTGTTTGCCCCAAGGCTTGAACCGTTGGCCCAGATGCCCGCTACCGATGAGCCGCCAATGACGGTATGGCCCCAAGCGTTATTTTCCCAACTAACGTAGGTATTGCAATTTTCGAGGCGCGGATTGACAAAGGTCAGGCCTTGTTGTGAGGTGCTAATACGGAAACCAATATCTTCGCCCTCGACCGATGGGTTAATGAAGGTCGAGGTGCTTGGCTTAGTGTCAATCCAAATACCGGTTGAGCCGGCAAGCAGCCCCGACCCGCCGTAGATAAATATAAAGTTGTAGGTACTGCCTGTCACCCAGCGGTATATATGTAGTCCAATGTAAACATTGGATGCGGTAAAGTTGCTGACATACCCATTTCCAGAGAATGTACCGGCTCCTAGGGCTACTTCGTCACCGCCATCGATCAGGATGGGGTTGTATAATGTGACCGCATGTATGTCCTGAATGTTGAAAAAGAGGCAGTTCAGTACGTAGATACCAATCTGTTGACCCCAGGATCCTGTCCCGTTGCCGCCTGATTGGCCCTGTATTGTAAAATTGCCAACCTTACCCATGTAGTTTGGTGGGTTTGCACCTGCCGTAGTGCTGCCTATGAAAAGACAGTAGGTGCCAATACCGCGGTGTGAAATGGTAGTAACGCCTTTTCCGGCACCCTGAACAGAAACGTTCATAGGGATAATATGCTGTCCGGTGGTTTTCCAGAGACCAGGAGGAAAATAGACTACTCCGCCATTTACGGCTGCGGCCGTAATAGTGGCGTCGATGGCCGTTTTATTATCAGAGACAGTAGTAAGCGCGCCGTAATCCTGTACGTTGAATACTAGCGCTGTTGTGGCTGGTGAGTTCCAAGCTAGCCCGGTCGCTTTTGTGGAGTCGGCAGTTAGGACTTGTCCGTTGACGCCAACAGTGAGATTAGATAGCGCTCCTACGCCTGTTCCAGCTAGTAAATCGCCCTTGGCGCTAATAGTGCTGGACTGCACTGCGCCAGTAATTCGAGTATCATTGCCAATAGCCACCGTAGTGCCAGTAGCGCCGGTAGGGATATTAGCAATTGGTACTTTGCTACTACCATCTAGTGGGGCGTAGCCATTAGCCACACCTTTATTAACGGTTTTTTCGGTTGCTGCTAGGTCGGTGGTTAGGTTGGTGACTTTGCTCTCGGAAATAGCAGAAACGTCGCTGTCTACAATGCCAAGACTTGCCAGCTTACTCTTAGCAATGGCGGCAGAGCTTGAAATGTTAACGTCGGTAATAGTCCCGCTGGCGATTTTGCCATTGGCGCCACCTGTTACGGCACCGGCGGTTATAATTGGTCCAGAGGCTAACGAAGTGCCGCCATTGCCGCCACCGCCAAGATCTCCAGCAAGTTGGATGATGCCTTTTGTAGCTGAAGTTGCGTCGCTGACGGTCGTTGAGCTAACAGTACCAGGGACCCAGGCATTGGCGCCCGAATCAAAATTAAGCACCTGGCCGTTCGTTGGTGTGCTTGCATTTAAGGCGACGTTTTGTAATTTGGTAACCCGAGGTATTGCGCTTGTGCCCCCTAGGTCGCCACTAATTTGCGCGGCTGTATTGGCAGCGGCTAAAGAAGCCTGGACGTTACTAGCAAGATCGCTTGCCGGAATACCGCTGCTTGGTTTGGCGTAAAAGGTGCCGTCAGTGCGAAGTTTGAGTGTACCGTCGGTATTGTGCTCAATCTGTAAAAACTGATTAAGCACATCACCCCAAACATTATCATCTGAGCCTGGAACAGGTAGGCGCGCCGCTGACATGTGTGACCCCTTATCTTTGCAGCTATTTTAGCATAAGCATTGGCGGTAGAATAGCAGACTTTTTAGGAAATTGGCGTGCGTTGTCTAAGTACAGACTAAGGATGGTTGTTTGTGCTTGGTGAAGCCGAACGCAGAGCGCGTCTAGTGTGGAAAGCAATCAAGGGGCCAGACATCCCCAAGCGGATGTATATCAATGCCTAGGTCGTCACTCATTTGCCGTGGATTCTCATATTCAGAGAGATCGGCCAGCTTGTCGGCATGTTGATTTGAGAGTACTAGTAAGTTTCCAGGCAGGTCTTTAGCTGTTGTGGTGATTCTTGCAATTGGGTCGCGCATGCCGTATACACGATATTCATCCCGTTCTCGTAAATGCTCAGGAGGGCGTTCATCGAGTTGGTTGGGATGGACGAGGCGGTCTCTATAAAATGCATAAACTTTGCCTTCAGAATTACTGACTGCTGCCAGTGCTTCGGTGGAAGTAAACCAGTAGACTCTCCTGCGGCGGTCTTGATGCTTAGCTAATATAAGCGTTACGTCTCTGTTATCCCGAAATTCTGGACGATTATCGTGTAGGAGAGATCTTGTTACGGGCATATCAAATGTATCTGATGCGCAGATAGCAGGTGAACCATCAGCATAGTCTCGCCACTGAGAATCCTGCCATGTAGCCTGGTGCGGCCTTAGGAACTGAAAAATATATGGGGTACCATGATATAACAAGGAGCCAGGCTGGGTAGACTTCGAATACTTATGTTGGTCATCGATGAACTCCAGTGCTATGCGTCCCTGCAGGGTACCCGCCGTAACGGCCTCCCACGCTCTACGATTGACCTCATCGGTCTTCTCCGCAATATTCATGTGTGCGTGGTAATCACCTGGCCACAGATAGTCTGCTGCGTAATATGCAACCGGCATGCCGAGTGCTGTTATTAAGCGTACTCTAAAGGGGTCCTCTTTAGGGCTGGGGTTCACGAACTCGCTCATCGGGTGTGGTTGTTTATATAGCGGATGTATATTTTAGTCAAGTGAAGGGCCGTATACTAACTGGATAGATTTGGTTAGCAGTGGAAAGCTCCAGTTAATATTCATATTGCGTAACCGAATGAGAATCGTCATACTAAGCAAAAGCGAAATATAGCGGAGACAAAAAAATGTCCAGGTTGCCGGTTCCGGGGTCGGATGATGATATCTGGGGCAATGTTCTGAATGACTTTTTAAGCGTATCAATGAATGTTGACGGAACGCTTAAGGAAGCAGAAACTATTGCATCAGCAGTGCAAACAGTGAACGGTAAGGCCGGTCCAACTGTCACGCTTGCCCCGTCCGATATTGGTGCGGCGCTTGATTCGGGCGCTGTACATTTAGCAGGCGCCGAAACTATTACTGGGGTTAAGACGTTTACGGCGTCGCCGATTGTTCCAACGCCGACATCCCCTACCCAGGCAGTAAATAAAACGTATGTTGACGCCACAGTTAGTAGCGGCGCTCCAGACGCGACCCCAACTAATAAAGGCATTGTCCAATTAACCAACGATCTAGCCGGTACTGCTACTGCCCCTCAAGTTGTGGCTACCCATCTTGCGAGTGCTTTGCCTGTTGCGCAAGGTGGTACAGGCGCTGGATCTTTGACGGGTCTAGTTGTTGGCACAGGTACAACCGCCATGACAACGGTTGCAGCCCCAGTAGGAGCAGTCGTTGGCACCACTGATACTCAAACATTAACCAACAAATCAATCTCTGGAGGACAGATTACCTCTGCAGTTGCTAATGCTACTAACGCCACTACGGCAACAGCCGCCAATGCGCTCAATTCAGCCACTACAACCGTAGTTGTTAATGGGGCCACCGCGCCTACGAGCGGCCAAGTCTTAACTGCCACAAGTGGAACGGCTGCTAACTGGGCTACCCCCGCTAGCGCACCCGTTACAAGCGTAGCTGGTAAGACTGGTGCGGTGACATTAGCAGAAAGCGACATTACCAACTTAACCACAGACCTATTAGCCACCGAAAAAACTGCTAACAAAGGAGGGGTGGGTGGCTATGCAGGATTGGATGGTAGCAGCAAAGTACCTATTGCTAATCTTCCAACTGGAGCAACCGGTTCTACGGTAGCTATTGGCAATGATGCGCGCATCACTGGTGCTATTCAATCCAGCACTGCTACAACCAAAGGAGACGTACTCGTAGCGACAGCCGCCAGTACTGTCACTCGTCAGGGCGTTGGCGGCGACGGCCAAGTGCTGACGGCAGATTCGACACAAAGCACAGGTGTTAAATGGGCGACACCAGCGAGCGCTCCCGTAACGAGCGTTGCGGGTAAAACCGGCGTGGTAACTCTTGTTGAAGCTGATGTAGCTAGTCTAACGACAGATCTCGCCGCGAAGGCTGCAACAGCAACACAGATTGCTACAACCAATTCATTAACTGGCGGCGGTGACCTAACTGCTAGTCGAACCTTGAGCCTAGTAAATGACAGCGCATCGCCGGGTAACTCAAAGTATTATGGTACGAATGGTTCGGGTACAAAGGGCTACTTTGCTCTTACGCCAAGCTCTGTCGTTGCATCGTTTAGCTATACGGGTACCATACCGGTGTACGTTGGTGATTTTAGGTGGTACAACGACACGGGCCGCACGTTAACAATTAGCTCGGTGCGGGCATCCTTAGGAACAGCACCAACTGGCTCCTCGGCAATCTTTGATGTGTTACAAAATGGAACAACAATCTTTACGACAACCGCAAACCGTCCCACGATCACGGCTGGCTCGAACACCGCTTTATCTGGTACACCAGACACAACCACAATTGTATCGGGCAATTATTTTACCGTTAGCATTAGTCAGATTGGGTCAACGGTAGCTGGTGCTGACTTGGTACTTACCATTACACTATCGTGATATCTCTCTATGATGCCGCTAGCGAATCTTTTAATCATAGGAATAGGTAGCCAAATTATATGCGGCACGAAACACAGATTACCGGAAGGCTGAGCGGTCTTAGCTCGAAACTGCTATGTAAGAGCGTAGGCCTCGCAGTTTTTCTCAGTACACTCCTAGGAGCCTTAATCTTCTCTACTTTAGTGAGCGCAAATAGCTATGGTGGTGGTCCGTATGGAAAATGCATATACGGCAATTGTGCTCATACAGTTGTGCAGACGCCATCTGGACTAGACGTTGCTATTAACCTAACAGATGGACAATCAATCCAGGCCGGCTCAACGTATACGATCATTGTAACTCCGCTCAATGGTTCGGGCCAGAGTTTTCAGAGTTACACTGTCACCATTGACAATCAAGTTGTTGACAGCGGAGTTCCGGACAGTGATGGCACAGCGCGGTGGATCTGGGACACAGGACGCTATCCAGGTACAAACGTACAGATTAGCGTAACGGATACATCTGGACAGGTGACTGTGAAGTCCTTCCGTATTGTCCTTGCTACAGCTGTAGTTCATCCAACTTCAGTGGGACCACAATCATCCTCGCCAGTTTCATCCCCTGCATTATCCAGTGATGTGCCGTTTGTACGAGCGTTAAAGGCTTACATTGTGAAGCTGCCTGCCCCTGTTGTGAGTGCGTTCCCGTGGGTGCTATTCGCCTTGCTTGTTGTTGAGATGCTCGTACTGCTTTTGCAAGCCAAAAGAGAAGCGCACGAGCGACAAACAGCCCAGCACTTTGCCGAGCAAGAACGATTAGTCTCTGACCTTAAGTTGACGTTTGCACAGCTAGTAGCGCATTATCTACGTACGCCGCTGACTATCTTGAAAGCGGGTGCCGAGGGGTTGACGTCACAGGGTACCGCCACAGGCGATGTAGATCGGCTGCATGGAGTGGTGCTGCAATTGGGTATGGCCGTTGAGGAGCTAGTTAACAGATTTAGCGCATCAAATGAAAATGCACCTTCAGTATCTATGGCTGCTCAGGTTAGTACAAGACGGGCGGCTATAACGGGGTACATTGTTATCTGGTTGCCGGTTGCACTGGTTGGTATTCTGGCGTTTGGTTTTATTTACCTCGCAAACTCAGTCTCGAGGCTGCATACGCACACGGTTGAACTTCTAACTCAGATTGCAATCTATAGTGTATTGGCGCTGGCAGTGTACCAACTGTTTAGACGGCTTCGTCTAAGGATTCGTGACGCCAAAGAAGCTCAAGCAATACTAGAAAAAGAGCAGGAAACTCAGGTTGCACGCGATATGTTTATTCATGATGCGGCTGAAGAGCTTAATACGCATTTGCAGAATCTCGCTGGGATTATGGCAGGACTTGATATGTCAGACAAAATGGCTAGTTTTGCCGTTAAAGGCTACTCTCAGCTCCAAACACTCGTTAACAAACTTTTTGTTGCCAACCGTTTAAAGGGCGGACGCAGCCAGGAGCCGTATGTACAGGTATGGTCTGATAACCTCGTAAACGAAGCAGCAACTAAACTTCAGCTCGCTATCCAAACAAAGCATATCTCATTTAAGTCGGACAATCCTGTTCAGCTGCTGTGTCAAAGCCAGAGTCTATTAAGTTTTATAATTGGAAATCTTATTGATAATGCTATCGCTTATAGCGCCGATGGGGGTGATGTCTCGGTGGGGACAACCGTTAATAGTGGACACTTTACTCTAACCGTAACCGATCAGGGTAATGGTATAGAAAGGAGCAAGATAGACGCCGTACCCAACGCTTTCTTTAAAGCGGAAGGTGCTGAGGTCTTTAATCACGAGGGTATGGGGTTCAATCTGTATTTGGATAGGATCATCATGACGTACCTTGGCGGCGGATTGAACATCAGCTCCTCAAGTCATGGTACAGAGGTGGAGATATGGTGGGCTGTTTAGGGAGAGTGACGGAGTTTGGCAGCCTTTGTGAGAGATCATTGAATCTGTTAGACTTGAAGCATAAGTGCGTTAGACGAGGCTTAATTAAGTTGAGACGTCTAAATCTGAAGGTGGCTACACTATAATGGCAATTTTATTTATTGATGGCTTTGATCAGCGTGATACCGCATTAAAATGGGGTGGAGTACCGAGTGGGTCGGGCTTTAGTACCGGTCGCTCTGGCAGCGGTAGTTCTTATAGTTCTGGTCAAACAGGCGCTTTAAACAAAAGCATTCCCGCAACCGCACAGTTAACTATTGGTTATGGCATCAAACGGGACAGCACTGCTGGGCCTGTTTTATATCTTTATACCGATGCTGGCACAACGTTGCAGTTAAGCATCTATATTAGTAACACCTCGGGTCTGGTTGCACTGTACCGTGGTTCGAATTCTGGTGGTACGCTGCTTGCGACTAGTACTGCAGCGCTGCCAGCTAGTCTTTGGCAGTACATCGAGGTGCAGGCTACCATTAGCAGTAGTACGGGAAATGTAGCGGTTAGGTTCAATGGTAGTAGCTCAACGATTCTTAGCTTTAGCGGAAATACTAAGAACGGTGGCACTAATACTACTATTGATACTATTGGGCTCTACAATGTTAATACAGGTAATTTCTATGTAGACGATTTATACATGCTTGATGCCACGGGGAGTGTCAACACCACTTTCCTGGGAGATGTGCAGGTGTCGACCATTTTGCCGAATGGCAATGGTACGTACTCTCAGCTGACAAATTCGAACGGCAATAGTACTAATAACTATTCATATGTGAACGCTAGTCCGTACAGTACGGCGACAAATGTTAGTGCTATT
>CAYZGW010000007.1:0-47540 GCA_964478195.1 uncultured Candidatus Saccharibacteria bacterium | reverse complement strand
ATGTCCCATACGGGTTGGGCAACGTACACACCAGCTGCAACGGCGAGCTACCGTCTCTCAACCAATGGTTCAGACTTTAGCACGCTGGTAGCAATGTATACGGGTACGACGCTTGTTAATCTGGTATCTGTCGGTACTGCAGCAGGCACTTTGACCGTGACCCTTACAGCAAGTACTACATACTATGTACAAATCGGCGCACAGCCAGCTGGCAGCGGTGGTAATCTATTTTTTAACCTAGGGCCAACGAGCACCTCTAATCTTGACCAGGTATATGCTGAAGCTATGACCCAAGCGGCAGCCATACCGCGTGCGCTCAGTCAGGTGTATGCCGAGGCAATGACCATGCCGGCTGCCCCTCCACGTAACATAAGTCAGGTATATGTAGAGGCTATTGTCTCGAATGCCCCAGCCCCTCGACTGTTTATTGGCTGGGGTAATCCTGTCTAGATATAGCAACCCGAGACGCACACTGCAAAGACCAGGATTCTTTGCACCAACGATAATTTCATGACTAGAGTTCGTGGGCTGTGTCACATGGTTGCAATATAAAAAGCCAATGACCATTACCATTATGCTAAAATTACCGTAAAGCCCTGATGCAAAAGCCTGATGCTGTTCATACCATGCCAATGTCTCGTAACGAGAGCTCTCTTTTATATAGCATTGTTTTGGTTGCTTC
This sequence comes from uncultured Candidatus Saccharibacteria bacterium, assembly GCA_964478195.1. Taxonomy (GTDB): domain Bacteria; phylum Patescibacteriota; class Saccharimonadia; order Saccharimonadales; family UBA4665; genus JAJZCD01. The sequence goes on along the minus strand of CAYZGW010000007.1, from coordinate 46,858 downwards.
TTTTTCGGTCGTCGCATTATTCTTTTTAGCTTTTCGTCATCCTACAATACAAATCCCTAATAACGTTTTTGAGTTTCATTTCAACGTATATGCGCTGTTGTCATTAGTTGGAGTTGTTTGCAACGCCTCACTACTGTGTTATGTGAACCTACCCAAGCTGCGTACCCCTGAAGTCCCGTGGTTCTCTTTGTATCTCACTATGAACGTCATCTGGGGAATCGGCGAGGCTGCCACTAGGTTTAGCGCTACGGCTACCGGTGCTGTATTTTGGTGGCAATTTGGCGCAATTGGTCTAGGGTTTGCGCCTGCTGCTTTCTTTCTGTTTGCGGTTGCATTTGCGTATCAGGACAGCTTTGTAAATCGCGTGGCACCGGTAGTTTCAATTGTAGTTCTAGGACTGTTGGTTGAATATTTATTTTTAACAAGCGGCACTATGGTTGATAAAAATCCGCTGCACGCAGCATTGACGCCGTGGGGTTTCTATCCGGCGTATCCCTCAACATACTACCCAATATTGATCTGGCTTCTAGCGGGTTATATGGGCGCTCAGGTTCTCTTGGTTCAGCATTTTCGTAAAACAAAAGATTGGCAAAAGGTAAGGCTGTTTATCTATGCATCGTTACTGCCGCTGATTATTGGTATGACAACCGATGGCATTTTGCCAAAACTTGGCGTTATCTTCCCGCCCAGTGCGGTAATAACCACCGCCTTGTTTGCCACTATTGTTGCCTCGGTGATGTTACGGTATGGATTGCTGCGGCTGAATGTTCGCATGTTTGCGCCTGGTCTCCTTCAGAGTATGGGCGAAAGTGTTATTGTCACTGATCCAAACTTTGTAATCGAATTTTTTAATGCGAGCGCTCAAAAGCTACTTGCGACGCCACAGCTCGAGGGTAAAGACTTACTCGGTCTATTCGCTAAAGATCAAATAGACCTCTTAAGGCAGGATGTCATTGAGCCGCTTAGACGAGTTGACTTTTCTGAGCACGAAGATATGCAGGTGCAGACTAGGGCGGGAGGGTCTATTCCGGTAAGTATTTCAGGTGCTAAAGTTCTTGATAGGCAAGGGCGCCTTACGGGCTATAGCTTTGTCCTGGCAGACCTGCGGAAGATTAAAGCGGCAGAGCGTCAGCTTCAGCTAGAAAAAGAAAGTGTTGAGCGACAGGTAACCGAGAGAACCAAGCAGCTCAATGAGGTTACTGCCAGGTTAGAGGCGTCGCTCGGAAGCTTACCTTTTGGCTTTGCCATTATTGCCGCCAAAGATGATCATGTAGTGTATCATAACCAGTCTCTAGCGCGACTGCTGCATCTTACATCATCAACTGATACGCCTCGGATGGTCACCTTTGAGATGCTGGAGAAAACTGCAGCCGAGTTTAGTGGCTCGTTTGATATGATGAAATATATTCGAGACTGTGAAAAATCTCAGCAATCGATTGAGCGGTCAGCAACGTTTGGTCCAGCGTTTTTCCGTTTTATTTTTGTACCGATTCAAGGGTCAGACACCCAAACAAAGACTACCGGTACGGTCATGATTGTAGAGGACATTACCGAAGCGAAAATACTGGAACGCTCTAAGGATGAGTTCTTCTCTATCGCTTCGCATGAACTTCGGACGCCACTGACGGCAATCAGGGGCAACGCAGCCTTACTGCTCCAATACTATAAAGATATCTTCAAAGACCCCGCGCTGCATGCAATTGTGGATGACATTAACACTTCCGGCGCACGTCTAATTGAAATAGTGAATGACTTCTTGGATACGTCGCGCTTAGAGCAGGGAAAGCTAACATTCAATTTGCAAGAGTTTTCACTTGATAAGGTGCTAGAACAGGTGATCTATGAAATGGGAACAGTGTTGCGAGAAAAGAATTTGTACTGCAAAGTCGATGACCGGATTATGAGGCTAGACTCCTTGCCCACTGTTTTTGCTGATCCCGACCGTGCTAAACAAATTCTCTACAACCTGATTGGTAATGCTGCCAAGTTTACTGATACCGGAGGTATTTCGGTCGGCGCTCAAGTAGAAGAGGATCATCTGAAAGTGCTGGTTACTGATACAGGGCGAGGCATTCCTCTCAAGAACCAACAGCTGCTGTTCCGTAAGTTTCAGCAGGCTGGAGACAGTTTACTGACCCGAGATAGCACACGGGGCACGGGCCTCGGTTTATATATCTCGAAACTTTTGGCCGAAGGTATGCAGGGATTGATTGGCCTAGAATCTTCCGAGCTAAACAAAGGATCAACTTTTTTCTTTACGCTGCCAATTGCTGATTCTACAAAGCTCAAGCATCCTAAGGCAGAGGCGAATGCGGTAAAGACTACCAGACCGCTTACACACAGACGGTTGGTGGTAGTTGAGGATGACTCGTACGTTCAAAAGTTATACGCCCGATTATTCTTGCACGATAAATGGCAAACCGAAGTTGTTGATCGCACGCAGGGCCTGGCCGCCTTAAGGCCGGATTTAGTTTTACTGGATATTACGGATGGCAAGCTTGAATATCTTGCTAGTCTTAGGAAAACTAGGAGCGGTGCTACTATACCTGTCGTTGTGCTTATTAAGAACAGTAAGCCAGCGCTGCTGACGCAATTAGCAAAACTGGGGGTAGACCAATATTTTATTAAAGATGAAGTTTCTATGGATGCGCTTCATGCGGAGATCAAGCAATCGCTGCATGGACTGGGCGCCGCTAAAGCTTCAAGTGTGCGTGCGTAGCGCATGGGCTAAAGACCCTTTGCGATCGCACGCTTGGTGTTTATACTTTTAACTTGAAGGAGGGATCTTTATGGCTAAAGTGCTCATTATTGACGACGACCAGAGCATGCAGGCGCTCTATCAGCGCATTCTCGTTCTAGAAGGTTTTGATGTTAAGGTTGCTCCTGGCGGTGTTGCCGGTTTAGAGCAGGTACAGACGTTTCAGCCCGATATCATCCTATTAGACATGATGATGCCGGGTGTCAATGGGCTAGAGGTACTTGGCAAGCTCAAAGCTGACGAAAAAACGAAAAACATTCCCGTTATAGTAATGAGTAATTATTCCGAATTGAACATTACCACGCATGCTATGCAGCTAGGCGCCAATCAGTATTTGATCAAAAGCGACACTGAACCATCTGAATTAGTTAGTGTCATTCGCGCGACAGTCACTTGAGTTATAAGTTAGCGCAAGAATCCTTAGTATATCCTTAAGATAAAAGTGGTTTTGGTGGGGTTGCGGAATATTAAGTGGAAAGGTTTTCCAAAAGTCGCAAGGGGCTGAGTAGACCCCGGAAGGTGGCGCTGTTCTCCGAGGTTACTCTGTAACTCTATCAAGTGCTATCCGAGCCAGAGCACTAAAAGCTGATTTGGTCTGAGTATTTTCTTCTAGTAATGATGATCGTAGCAGTTCGAACCGCCCAGCTCTGCCCGATCGTAATAAATTTTGCCCAAGAGACCCAAGCGCGCGTATAACACGCTGCTGGGTTACTTCCGAGTAATCGCTGGGTTGGGCTGCTAGGTCGTGCCAGGCGGCAAGTGCTGCATCAAAACTCGAATCAGATCTAGAGACTATGGCGTCTATAGTGCCAATTTCGGCCCAGCAAAGCTGTTGGCGCAGGCGTAGCTGCGGATCACTAGGATTCTCCATTTGGGCTAGCAGGTCTGCGGCAGCGCTCAGTGATAATGAGCTGCCCGCTACTTGGCAGGCATACAAAAGTGCCTCAGTCTGCTGTAGTAATATGTGAGGATCTTTTGTGTCGGGCGCGACTAAATAGTAGGCAGGAGGAAGGGATGTGTCGCTATAGATTTCACTCATCTGTTCATCTTATAGTTTAGCTATATGCTCGGTCAATGTGTTGTTTCAAAGTTAGAGCGCTAATTGATGTATCATAAAAGCATGAGCAGTACCGAACACAAAGCCGGGAAAGGGCCTAGCTTAACCGAGGATTGGGTTTCTCGGCTAACGTACATTGGAATCGTTACGATAGCTGCCTGCTTATTAGTTGCGCTGCCCATTTGGTTCGTAATAACGGCACCAGCTTCGGCGTATCAATTGCATTACAATCCGTTTGCTATGCTTTCGGCTCTTTCGGCTCTTACGGCGCTTGCTACCCTGGTGCTCATAGTTCGGATTAAACAACAAAGTGATGTGCTGATGTGGTTTAGCGCCTTCCTGCTCGGTATTGCTAGCTGGGCTATAGGGGAGACCATGGTGAGGCTTAGCGCCACACCTGCTGCTATGTTATTTTGGGCGCCCCTTACAACGCCTGGCTCAGAGTTTATGAGTGTGTCGCTGTACATGTTTGCGTTGTCGTATGTAAACCCTAGGCAGGCTTTACGCCCGTACTTATTGCCATGCCTAGCGGCTGTTTCATCGCTATTTATATATCTAGATAGCCACACATCGCTGGTTACAATATATGCCGCTAGCGGGTTACAACTACGGCCGTGGGGATACGTGCCAACTAATGGAAGCGCGTATGCTCTAATTGCATTGTGGACGACACTACCTGCCGCAGCGGCTTTTCTGCTACTGTACCGTTTTAGAAAACGTACTATTGATCCAATAATACGGCAGCAAACCAAGCTATTCATGATCGGCATCGCAGTGCCGCTTGTGGGAGGTGCCCTAACCGATGGATTACTTTCTGCACTTAATGTAGACGTTTTGCCTTCACTTGCGGTCATTCTCCTTACGATCATGTCGCTTATTATCTGTTACGGTATCGTAAAGTATCGATTATTTAGCTTTACCCCTACGCTTATTGCAGATCAGATCCTGAGTACTATGAATGAAGCCGTGATTGGTATCCGCCCTAATTTTCATATAAGTTACGTCAACAAAGGGGCAGAACAGCTTTTGGGAGCATCTAGCGACCAGCTTGCGGATGCGCCGCTCTATACGTTTCTTGCTGGGCGACTGGCTGCGGAGGCCGCTTTTCGCACTAAGCTCAATCTAGCTTTAAAGAAGGGTGCATTTGCGGTCATTGATGCATTAGAATTAAAAACCCCAAACAAACGCCCAATTGTCGTAAAGGCTTCTATTACCAAATTGGATGATACAAAACAGCCGTATGGCTACTTAGTCGTCATGACCGATATAACCGAACTAACAAACGCGGCAGCAGTAGTTGAGCACCAAGTGCAAGTTCGGACGCAACAGCTTCACGCCGAGCAAGCCAAGTTAAAGGCCTCAATTGAAGGCATGCCGCTTGGCTTCATGTTTGTCGATACCAACAACCAGATTCTTGCCGAAAACCGAGCGCTGTATAGCATTTTTGTCCATAAGGAAGCAGATCTTTCAGTGCAGCGGCTACAGAAGCTCATGCCCAAGATAGACTTTATGGCCCAGCTTGAGGCAGTAAAAAAAGATGGCAAGCCCATCGAAATACGCGAAGTTACAGTGGCTGAAAAGATTTTGCATTTGTATATTGCGCCTGTGGTAACGACAGAAGCTGGGGCTAGTGCAGTACTCGGCTGTGTGGTACTGGCGCAAGATATAACCGAAGAAAAAGTCATGACGCGGTCAAAAGACGAGTTCTTCTCAATAGCTTCACATGAGCTTCGTACGCCATTAACAGCTATCAGGGGTAATACCAGTATCATCATGAACTATTTCAAAGATGTGATAAGTAAAGAGTCGACATTGCCTGGGATGATAGAGGACATACATGAGTCAAGCACTCGGTTGATTGAAATTGTTAATGACTTCTTGGATGTATCAAGAATTGAACAAGGTAAAATGTCGTTTTCGTTTGAAGCGCTGGATATTGGCGAGATTGTACAGTCAGTCTTTTCCGAGATGCAGGCAGTAGCTAATCAGAAAAAGCTAACACTTGTGTTCGAAGAAAAAACAAAGCCATTACCAAAAGTATGGGCCGATAAAAATCGTTTGACGCAAATTGTCTATAATCTGGTGGGCAATGCTATAAAGTTTACAGAAACAGGAGGAGTTACCGCATACGCTTCAGCTAAAGATGATCGGGTGGAGTTAAGAGTTATGGATACTGGCCACGGCATATCAATTGAAAATCAAAAGCTTCTATTCCATAAGTTCCAGCAAGCTAGCGACAGCATCTTGACGCGTGACGATACACGCGGTACGGGGCTGGGACTCTATATTTCAAGCTTGATTGCGAAATCTATGAATGGGGGGCTGGTATTGGAACAATCAGAAGCGCAAAAGGGCTCCACGTTTTTGGTTATCATGCCTATGGCTTCGGATGGCCAAACGGCTGAGGTTGGTAAAGATCGTTGAAAGTCTCTTAGCTAAGCATCCGTTGCTGCCATAGTGTTTGCCGAGTGCTATACTTTTAAAAGCATTAGGGCTACCCGATAAACATATTCCTTCCAAAATAGACTAAGTAGTTATGCATCCAGAAACCTACACTGAAGTTCTTCAGCAGCACCCGGATATGCCGGACGAGCTCAGAGAGCATGTTAGCCGGCTTGCTATGGAGGCTGGAGAGTTCCAGTATCCATCTGTGCAAGCGCCAGAATATAGGCCTGTTGATGCACGCGCTAGCACAGTTAGAGTATCCGCTAAGCATGGCAAACCTGCCGGACATCATATGGGTGCTGTTGCTGATGTTATCAGGGGGGCTAGCGTTCTAGAGCCCGCAGCAGGCCCTTACGAGAACTACGCTCGACATTCTCTGAATAACATCACCGATGGAGTACGAGCATTTGCCGATGGGAAGTTTTCCTTTATAGAAGAGTCGAATAATTATTCATATAACAGTTGGGAAGACATGGCTGCGGCGGCCCTAGAGTATGTACAGAGCGCCCCAACGCGCGAAGAAAGAAGAGACGGGCTTTCGCAGTTTATCCAAAGTGTCAATTACTTATGGGAAGGCCCTTATTCTTCTTCGGAAGCGGTACAAGATCAAACGACCGCGTACACTGTTGCTGCCTTACAGGCGTTGAGATTTGACGATAGATTGACTCCCGATATTCAGGATATTTATTTTAATCATACAGATGAGTCTTCAGAGGCACTCCGTAATCTGTTAGTCCAGCTACAAGGGAGGAAGGTCAGTAACCCGGGGGGTGATGAACGATTTAGCATGAGTTTCTTGGGAACTATGTACGGTGACGAGAGTCTCTTGAATTTGTGCGATAAGGCTCGGCAATCTGTGGACCCGACGCTCGCAAGGATCCTTACGGCTGATGGCGCAAAGCGGCATATAGTCAACGCTGAACTTGGCCACAATATTGACGCTTCAAAATATAAGCCGCCTGAGATCGCAAATATACAACGCGAAACAGCTCAGCGTCTACTTGGCAGACTTGCCCCTAACCTACCTCGTGCAGCTGCTCAAGACTTACTGTTTGCGTCGTATTCAAGAACTGAGCCCGAAGACTTCAAAGATTATGAGGCGCGTAAGGCATTATTGGACGAAATGCTCGTTGAAGTAATCGAAACAACTGATAAACTTGGACCTTCGGCTGTCAAGCAACTGTATGATCATGCGGGTATTGTTAATTTTGATTATTATGCTGTCAATCAGTTAGAGATGATGAATAAGATCATAGGATATGATAGGGAAACACTTGAGCACCTTGATAAGGGTGATGTAACGGTTGTTTTTATTGATGCTCTAGGAGATCATAATGGGGCGATGAAACCGATGAGTTCAATATATGCAAAACCAAGTGGTAGGACTTTATTTTTTGAGATCCATAAGCCTGAGAACTACAATCAGTATAAAACTTTCTTAAGAACCCGTGGCATTAAGCCGTCAACTGTTGTCTTTGTAAACCATGGAGAGCCAGGCAATCTGCTAGTGGGTCCCGACGGGCGGGGCTACGCAATCACCAACGAGCAAGAAGAGCCTATAAGTAATAAGGGCACCAGCAGGAAAAAACACTCAATCCTGTCCATCGTGGATAACTTAAGAACGTACATGAAGCCAAGCCGGGGAATTGACGATCCATATGAGGCTATTGGTTATATGAGAGTTATTATGAATGCTTGTAGTCAAGATAAGGCAGTTCCTCAGACCCTCACGACGCCAGAGCGTGAGCCGGTCACTGAAACCGTTGCTAGGATCACCGGACCTGGCACCGTGGTCTATGGAGGCAATGAAGTTATATATATTGAGGGTACATCACAGGGTCTCAGAATGGGCGGCGCAGTATATCAGCCGGATGGCTCACTTAAGGATATCGGATACATACCCATCTCTGTTGTAGAGGTTGATGCTTATGGGCGTATTCGTAGAGATCGCGTAGATGAGCTTACATTGCGGCAAAAAGGTGGAGAATAACGACGATGGGGGAGAGAATGTCTAAAACGCCTGTCAGTATCTTTGACCTATCTTATGGTGATAATGGAGAAGCGGAGCAACTGAGGGCTGCTCAATCAAAATGCGTACGAATGTTTGCAGGTTGGCGAGCACGGTTAGGGGTGGAAGACGATGCTCCTGTACAGCGATCCTACCGGTTCCCTGTCACGGGTGATACTATCCACATTCAATCGGTGTCAAGCGCAGAGGCTACTATTGTGCATTCTACTGCTGACGGGGGCCAACAGGAGTATCGATTGGCTGCCGACGGCACTGTCACAGCGCCTGACAGCGACTTAATGTTGACACCGTACGACTATGAAACCTGTTCCCGTGATCTTTTTGACGCCACTAACTACCAGTGGGCTGGCGGGCACGAAATAGTATAGAACCATCTTGTTTTTGGCTAAGGGCAACCTGGCAAACGTACCTAGTTATGTTATAGTAATGTTATTATAAATAGCTAGTGGTCCTAAAGCGGCAGATTGTCATAAAAGACATACTGTGGATGAGGCAACACTATAGCTAATTCGCGTGAATGAACCACCTATCTTTAGAAAACGCTCAGGACCCATTAGAGGCGCCTTGTATCCGCCTAGCAGTGCCAATTACAGAAGCACGAATTATTTGCGGCTGGACGCTTAATGCCGAAACGACGCCTTGGTACACCGATACGGCCGACTATCTGGAGGCGGAATATGGTGTGGCGACAGAGGTTGTGGCACTCCCGAATCCCGATCGTCCAAAGTTAGCAGAAGCGGTTACATGTGTTAAGGAGAGTGTTCGTAACCCTGAGTCAACCTTATTCATTGCCCACAGCCTTGGGTTTACGAGCATGGTTAACTACGTGGTTCGCGAGTGGGCGTCTAATCCAAAAGAATTCCGCATTGGTGGACTGGTGAGCGTTGCTGGCAACCTTACGCCGGTGGGCTTTGACGAAATATATGACCATTTTATTCCCCAAAGCCCTAGAAGCAGACGTGCTGCAGTTCAGTTAATGCGCTACTTGCACATTACGGATCATGCTGCGCAAACATTTGGTCTGCTGTATGGCCAACACGATCAATTCGTGTCTATGGGGCATGCTGATTTGATTAGCATGATTCTACGTATCCCAATTGTTGTTGATTCGCAGGCCGCGCATTTTTCTGAGGAATACAAAAGTGAAGATGCCTATATTCCTAAGTGCACGGAAAATCGGCTGCTTAAACCTATGATTGGACGGATGATTATGGATAGCCGACCGCCAAGTCTTGCGAATACTGTATTGACACCAGAAATGCCGGCTCACTATATGCGCTATCATGGCAATGATATGATCGCCGGACCGAATGTCCTACTACCGACAGGGGCAAAACGGCGTGTATATCGAGCCTCAAGATACGGCGATCCTGCAGCCTAGGCCGGGTGTTTTTGAAATTATTATTGACAACACGCTGTCAAACAATATAATCTACGAACATGCTAAAAGCGCACGAAGAGCCGATGGACCCTATCAGCCAACTGTCATTGGCTGTGTTTCGTTTGAACGGTTTGTTGATTCAAAATGGCGATCGAATTACACATCGCCTTGGCCAGAGCAGCGCGCGTTGGCAGGTGCTCGGACGTGCTGGTGTCATGCCGCAGACTGTCGCACACATGGCTCGCGATATGGGCCAAAGCCGGCAAGCAGTCCAGCGTATCGCGAACGTACTGAGTGGAGAAGGGCTCATAGCTTACAGGCCGCATCCGACCGATAATAGGACGCGTTTGTTGGAACTGACCCAAAAGGGCAGAATAGCGCTCGACGGTATATATAAAGAGTATAGCGTTTGGTTACAAACGGTAATGCCGAGCATTGATACCGGCGGAGTTGTGGAGCTAACGAATAACCTCCAAGCTGTAGAGCAAATTTTACGAAAATATAGTAAATAACGGAGTCAACCATGATTATCAACAAAACAATCAAAGTGGTTATCGAAAACCTCAACGGCTGGACTTGTATTACGTGGCCAGAATCAGTAGCTTTCTTTGGGTCTACTCGATCGGTTAAGGTAAAGGGCACTATGGACGATGTCCCTTTCCAAACGGCTTTTATGCCTTGGGGCGACGGCACGCAGTTTCTACCTGTTAGCAAGAAACTTCTTAAAGCACTACAAAAGCAACCGGGCGATACTATAACGATTCATCTGGAAGAAAGTCTGTAAGTGGCGACATCACAGAGTCATAGCGCGCATAGTGTCGTTGAACGCTACGAATAGTACAATGCCACGAGCGCTCAATAACTAGGGTGCGGCATAGATCCAGTGCAATAGACTCGCTAACTCTGCTGGCTATCCGGCAATCAGGTAGTAGAAGCTGTAGACGATTCCGGCGGCTGCATTTGTGGGTGCAATCTGAATAGTGAACGAGGTCGCACTGACTGCTGAAACTCTTGTGGCTAATGAACCAGTTGCTCCGCCGATTGCCGAAGTTGGCATCAAGATGATTGATTTCGGCGGTGTGCCATAGGTTGCCTTAAGCGTAATGGTGGTGTCACAGGTGGTAGGAGATCCAGACCCAGCGGTTATAGTGAATGATCCCGCTACGTCGGTAGACCCAGCGGTTACGGCGGCGCTAGATCCGCTGCCGCAATTTATGGGCGTAGCTATAGTTGGAGCAGTTGTTTGCGTGGTGGTAAAGTGGGCATTCGTTAGGCTAAGGGTCGCGAAGGTAGATGCTGTACCGGTAATATTTATATGAAGACCAGCGGTATCGGCCGTAAATAGCGGAGTACTATTGGCATCTTGTATCTGAAAATCGGTGGCTGAATCGTTGCCAGGAGTTGGTTTAACTATCATGGTTCCCATAACTGTCGTAGCAATATTTGAATTGCCATTGCCTAGTTGGATGCTAGAAGCGTTGAAGTTGCCGATATTTAGAACAGTTGAATTAATCGTGTCAAAGGTGGGGGAGTAAACAGCCTCGCCGCTGCTGGTTATACCATTTACGTCTAAGGTGTACTGGGGATTGTTGTTGTCGATGCCCACGTTCCCGGTTGCGGTAATATGTAGTCGATCGAACAAGGTGTTAGGGTTGCTGCCACTTATCAGTTGCAAAGGAGTGCTACCCGCAACTGCAGGGTTAAGTACTACGGCAGCTTCTGCCCAGTCGGCCTGAGTTACTTGCCAGCTTAGGTTAACTAAGCTGCCACTAGCGGCTATGTCGGCGCCACATCCAAGGGTAAAAAAGAGCTGGGCTACGGACCACCTAACAGACTCGCCCGATGCAAGTGGTGTGCATGCTTCAGAACTGCTGTCTTTATCAATCGCGAAGCTATCCACTACCACTTGGCTTGTACTAGTAGTGGTTATCGATAGACTCGTTGCTTGTGTGCCCGCATTTGCGCCACTGGTTGCAACGGGGGTACCAAAAGGGTTTGCCTGATTAACATTGTAGTATGACGCTGCCCCCATCGTGGTGCCCGCACCGCCGTTAGTTGCCGATAGTGTAAAGGTACCGCTGGGCGGATTTAAAAGGTACCAGAGCTTAACTTGCACGCCGCCTGCGAAGAACTGCCCTGATGCTGCGGATGTAAGTAGAGTCAAGGGCCGTCCGTCGTAGGTGAGGCCCGTCGCCGCAAAGTTTGTGGTGACCATTAGTAGGCGTCCCTGCTGTGTTCCAACAGTAAAGCTCATTGATAGGGCACCGCCCGTAGAAGCCACTTTATCGGCATTGTCTAACTGGATACCGCCTTGGGCGGATTGCCCTGTTTCGAGGATAATATCTCCTCCGTTAGCACTACCTGTACCATTTGATCCTTGAACTACAAGATTCGCCCCGGTAATGTTATTGCCAACCCCGGCACCACCCCGGATAGTCGTCGTAGTAGGCGTAGCGCTATCGTTACCCAAGACTAGTTGGCTCGTAGCAGTGTCGACCGCAATAACGTTTTGGCTGGCGGCGTTTTTAATTTGCAAAGCGCTTGCTGAATTAGCTCCAGACTGCAGGTGCAATGTACCGGCTGCAGTGATTGTAGTACCAGATTGGCTCAGTAGAGAGCCTTGAAGTGAACCCGGTGAGTTAAACACCGCCAGCTGCCCGGCCTGTCCAATCCCCGAAAGACCGCCGCCCGATACGTTGGTGACGTTTGTTATAAAATTATTGGTTACCGAACTAGCCCCGCCAGCTCCTTGTAAAAATACAAACGCCACCCCATTGTAGTAGCCTAGTTGATTAGCTGCTTGGTCATAGTATAACTGGCCAGTTGTGGGGGTTGCTGGCTTTATTGAAGGCTGTAAAATAACTGCGCCATTAACTGCTAGATTTCCATTGACTGTTAGGGTGTTTACGGCTTGAGACGATTGGGCGAGTTGCTGGCTTAGGGCTGATAGTGATGTCATTTGTGGTTTAAAGCGCAAGCTTGGATTTGTATTCTGCAAGCTAGCATTGGCCGTGCGGTTACTGGCACTAAAGCTATGAAGCAGGATCGTAGCGACTACAAGCAGGCCTATGGCAGCTAGCGAGAACGCTAGTAGCCTTCGATTTCGCTGTCGCTTTAATGAAGGGTCCTCTGGCAAGGCTTTATTTTCAAAATTAACCAGGGGGGTTTCGTCTAATACTCCTGAGGGACGGAGTTCTGTATCGGTCCGATGTATATCCGGTGCTGGCTGTAAGGGGCCGTCCATCTGTTTATTTTCTTTAGAAAAATATGTATTTATATTCAGATAGCAAACGAATAGCCATATCTGAAAACTTTAAATTGTCTCACATAAACGTACTTCTCTACTATAACAGATACGCTTATGGTCCTACAACACGCTTGCGGTTTTAACTAAACAAAACGCCGTAGACAACTCCGACGGTGATGATTAATACACCAATGGCGGCAACTATCGCGTCAATCAGTCCCTTCCGAATGGCTGATTCTGCTAAAGGATTGCGGCCAATTGATATTAGCTGACTTCTAATCGCGACATACAGCATGACCGTTACCGCAATAAATCCAAGGACTAATGCACAAGTTCCCAGCAGTACGCGTAGCGGTGAAACCTGCTTGCCCGTAAGCGTATTGGCAATTGATTGCAAAAATGGAGGCAAAAATGCTGCAATGGATGATTGAGAGGTGGCTGAGTAGTAACTTACGTTTATGGCTACAGGCAGCAAGCCAACCTGAACAGACGCATTTTTCCCGTCTGTTGTGGCGAAATTCTTAGCGACTGTCTTTACGGACTGTAGGCTTGTTTGTGCGGTACCGACTATTTCAGAGGTAAGTGTAGCCTTCATACCAATACCACTAATAGGAGAAGCAGTGATTTTATCACCACTTTTTACGGGGCCGTTGATATCGCTTACTAATGCGTTTACGGTGCCACCGACGGCAACTTGCACGCTACCCGGCTTGTCGCTCGATAGCTGGACAAGTGGTTTGCTTGCCGCTATTCCAATAAGCGTACTAGCACTACTACCTGAAGCCGGAACTACCAGGCCGGACTTAGATGTTGCAAGGCTAACAAGCGTTCCCTGGGTGATATCGCTAACATTCGTTTGGTATGACTGGGAAATAGCGCTTGAAGTAGCGGCAGCTATGCTGAAAAGTGAGCTTGCTAGCATTGGGTAAAAAGCGGCAGCCGTAGTAACTGTAAGGGCTAGTTTTTTATGTAATTTCATTCCGGTCTGCTTATATCATAGCGCGTTATGCTGTTAAGAAGATTATGGTTTTAATAATAGCATGAGAGCAATTGATGCTTGGCTAGTACTAAATGTTGTCGATGGCTAAGCATTAAGCGCCTACTCGGGATTCTTAAGTAGGTCCACAATAAAATCTTTTAGCCCAGGACGGTCCATTATGCGAGTAACTGCTTCTTCGCACGCTAGGCCCTCAAGTCCATCACCTAAAGCCTTCTGAAGCATGGTAGCAGCATACCCTTCTTTGTCCTTGAGAATTTCTAGCAATTCACGCCGAACTTTATCCCTGCGTCTCTGTAATATATCGGTTTCCAAATCTACCCCTTCAATGATTTTGAAGAGCGGCAAACGTGGACCGCTGCCTTCACCAAACGGAAAGAATTCTTGATTACATATAGTTTCGTAACCCCAATTTCGATAGAAACATAGAGCAGGCATATTTTTGGGGTGCACCCACAGGGCAAGTAAAAGTGGTTTGCCCTGATCGAGGCCCATCGCTTCTTTTACAACAGAAGCATTTTTTAGTAGATGACTCAATGTGTAGGCGTGTAGATTGGTGGCAGCAGTTGATTTGTGGTACTTTGGATCAACCATCATGCTATCTAAGAATACAGTCGAGAAATCGCCAATATTATCGTCAACGAGTTGGTTGACCGTGGCATCGGCAGGCGATAGGGCCATATAGCCCAAAAGGGCATCATGCCTGAACAGACCGAGCACATGCTTGCCGGCTAAAAATTCTCTAAAGCTTTCGAAGCTTCCAAAATTAGCTACGGTGCCATTTGCGCTTCGAGTGGCTGCGTAATCTAGGGTATCTAAAGCGCTAAGCAGGGGGAATTCATTGTTATCTATTGCCCTGCTTAGCGCAGAGCCGGTAAGTACCCGGGACTTTGCGACCTCATCATCAAGAATAAGTGGACCAAATGAGAAGTCGCACCAATCAATTGATTTTTCGCTAGCCCAATCGGGGCCATACACTCCGGTTCTGGACTCAGGCATATACTTCGCTGTCTAGCCTAGGGCTGCATCCATGGTAAATACGTAGGAAGCTTTACTATAAAAGACTATTACGAATATAGCAATAGCGCCTATGCTCAAGCTCAAGAACTATCAATGTCGGAATGCGTACTGCCATGCCTATAGGCCCGTGTTAAACTGTACTGTCAAATACGGCAAGAAGGAGAAGTATGCATAAGTTTGTACGTACCATTCGTAGCAGCACTTTCCTAAAGCATAACGCCGTCTTCTTTACGGGGGCGATAGCGGCGGGTGCGCTCAACTATATTTTTTACCCTATTATGGCCCGTATGCTACCCACGGGCAGTTTTGGCGAAGTCCAGGCTTTGTGTTCGCTTTTTGCGCAAATCAATATTTTCTTAGGCGTTTTAGGGCTAATCACGGTTAACATTGTCGTTAATAACAACCAAAGCGTGCAACGCGACCAAATTATTATTGAACTTGAAAAGCTTGCACTGTTGATAGGGTTTGCGTTGGTAGCCATTACGGTATTTGCCGGTTCAAGTTTGGAGCACTTTTTTCACTTCAGTAGTGTTTGGCCGTTTGTGTGGCTGGCACTTGCGGTGCTTGTATCGGTGCCTCTTATGTTTCGTAATGCTTATTTGCGCGGCCGGCAAGCGTTTACTTCCACCTCAATTTTAGGAGTTATGGCAGCCGGTGCTGATTTAGCATTGGCTGTGGTGGCTGTGCTACTCCATTGGGGAACAACCGGCGTCATGATTGCCTTGGTAGTGGCGCAGTTTTTAACGTTTCTATATGGGGCATGGCTAACACGTCGCAAGGGTTTTAGCGGCTCGTGGCGTGATACGCTTTTGAAATTTCCTAAGATGCGCGTTCTTGCGCCGGAACTGCGTTATGCAGCGGTTGTGTTAGTTAGCTCTCTGACGATTACAGGGCTTTATAGTATTGATACGGTTGTAGTAAAGCACTGGTTTGATGCACGCACTGCAGGCTTGTACGCTGGTATTGCCACTGTTGCCAGGATCATCTTTTTCTTGACCGCATCAATCGCACAAGTGTTACTACCGTCGGTACGTATACAGCAGTCTGCTCGGCATAATCAACAGGTGCTTATGAAGTCGCTCGTTTTGCTTGTTAGCGTTGGCGGAACTGTCTTTTTACTATTTAGCCTCATGCCCAAGCTTGTTATAGAGACGCTCATGGGACGGCGTTTTTTGCCGAATGCTGCACTTTTGTCTCGACTTAGTCTTGTCATCTTTGTAATTTCAATCATTAATTTGTTTATGTTGTACCATTTGGCATTACGACGATATTCGGTAATGCTGATTGCGCTCTGTGGGGCAGCTATGACGACGATTCTTTTTGCAGCTCATCACCAGAGCCTTTTCGCTATAGTAAACGATCTGCTCTATAGTGGCATGCTCATTGCGCTATTACTAGGCCTATGGTCTGTAGCGCCAAAAAAGCCCGCTGCATTAAATGTTGAAGAAACCGAGGAGTAATCACAAATTGTTTTAGTCAGCTGTTAGCTCGCTGACAGTTCGCTTTAAAACGCTTGTGCTAAAATCCTTCAGACATTGGCTATGGAAACAGTGTCGCTGTACGTGCCCTAGGTACACAAGATTTTTCGATTATTTCTACCTTTTGCCGATATGCCGAACTCTCATTAAACTAGCCACGAGCCGTGCCTCGAGGAGGATAGTATGGAGCAAACCATATCAATCATTATTCCGATGTACAACGAGGCGTCGAACTTGCGGCCACTGTACAGCGAGCTTAAGCTCTGCATTGCTAGGCTTAAGAAATATCGTTTTGAAGTAATCTTTGTGGATGATGGGAGTAAGGATGATTCTGCCAAAGTTGCGCGCCAGCTTGCCCGGCGCGATCGGCGCCTACGGGTCCTAGAACTTTCCAGGAATTTTGGAAAAGAGCCAGCTATGACCGCTGGTCTGCACGCCGCCAAGGGCGATGCTGCACTTATTATGGATGCTGACCTGCAGATGCCACCGCAACTTATTGGTAAGTTTGTAGAGCGCTGGGAAGGGGGTGATGAGGTAGTAATCGGCGTATTTGGCGGTCGTAAAACCAGCCGTCTCCACAAGTTTTGCTCCGGTTGGTTTTATCGGATTATGCAGCGAATATCTACTACCGAAATCATCCCGCACGAGACTGACTATCGCTTAATGGATCGAAAGGTGATTAATGAATACAATCGTCTTACTGAACGCAATCGCATTACCCGAGGTTTAATTGATTGGCTGGGATTTAAACGTTCTGTTATTTCGTTCGAGCAAGCGCCTCGGCTAAACGGCAAGCCGTCATACACGTACAAAAAACTTATTGGTCTAGCGATGAATAGCTTTACTGCCGAAAGTTTGTTACCACTCAAGCTAGCGGGGCATTTGGGCACGCTGATTCTATTACTGTCTGTACCTGTTGGCGGTATTATGACCATTAACCGTGTTGTGTACCACTGGCCAATCCGTGGCACGGCCTTCTTAGCGATTTTGATTGTGGCGCTGGTGGGGTTGGTACTGGCGTGCCTTGGGCTGGTGTCACTCTACATCGCACGTATACATGCCGAAGCCAGCAATCGGCCTTTATACGTAGTGCGTGATGACTTTCGAGTTGGCCGTCGGCCAAAAGAATATGAATATATTCCTGAACAAACAGCTGTTTTTCAGGAGATGGCCGAGTGAACGTAGTATGGCTAACCTGGAAAGACATGGGACACCCAGAGGCGGGCGGTGCTGAGCTTGTCGCCTATGAGTTGTGCCGACGACTTGTAGAAGAGGGGCATGTGGTCACCATACTGACTTGCGGCTATGCCGGTGCCAGTACTATAGAAGATAAAGATGGCGTCCGGATAGTTCGTGTGGGCAGTAGCCGATACCTGCACCCGTTCCAAGCGCTTATATATTATATACGGCATTTTCGGGGGCGATTTGATGTGCTTATAGAAGAGGTGAATGGCGGAGCACCATACTTTAGCGTACTGTTCGAGAAAAAGGCGCGCCGATTTATGATGTATCACCAGTTAGCACGCGTGAACTGGCTGTACGAAGTAACGCAGCCGTTTGGGTATATTGGTTACTACGGATTAGTACCACTTGCCACAAGACTGGCCAGTGTGTCGCGGGCGCCGGTAATTACTGTTTCGGAGAGTACGCGGAAGGTCTTGTCTGACTATGGCTTCCAGCCTGGACACACCCACATTATTTCTGAAGGGCTCGCCATTAAGCCCTTAGATGATTTAGATAAAGTTCGCAAATTTACGAGCCCTACAATTCTATCGCTTGGCGCTATGCGGGCCATGAAGCGCACGCTTGATCACATCGCTGCATTTGAGGTTGCAAAGCAGCATATCCCTGGATTACAGCTAAAAGTTGCAGGCAAGGCAACAGGGGCATATGGCCAAAAGGTACTTGCGCGGATTCGGGCAAGCCACTTTGCGAACGATATAGAGTATTTGGGAGTGGTTAGCCGAGATGACAAAGTGCGGCTGATGCAACGTGCGCATCTTATCTTGCAAACAGCTGTCGAAGAGGGCTGGGGACTTACAATAACGGAGGCAGCAAGTCAAGGCACGCCCGCGGTCGCTTACGATGTTGCGGGCCTCAGAGACAGCATTCGCGGTGGCGTTACTGGCCTGCTTACCAAGCAAAATCCACTAGCACTTGGCAAGGCCATTAGCGTGCTGTTGCGCGATCCCGCTCGCTACAACCAGCTTCGTGAGGCTGCCTGGAAATGGAGCCGGCGCATTACGTTTGACCAAAGCTATAAAGACTTTAAAGCGATTGTGGAGGGTTTATGAAACAGCCACTCGTGTCTGTAATTGTTACCACGAAGAATAACCATGCTACGCTCGATGCTTGTCTTAAGAGCATAGCCACACAAACCTATCAAAACCTGGAGCTTTTGGTTATTGATAATAGTTCTACCGATGACACTATGGATATAGCCAAATGCTATACCGACCTAGTGTTTACCTATGGCCCCGAACGGTCGGCCCAGCGTAACTATGGGGCACGGCACGCAAAGGGAGATTATTTGCTCATTATTGATTCCGACATGGAATTGGGGCACGAGGTTGTGGCTGCTTGCGTGCAAAAGGTTGTGGCAGATTCTGAAGTGCAGGCCGTCATCATTCCCGAAGAATCATTTGGTGAAGGCTTTTGGGCACGCTGCAAAAGACTAGAGCGCTCCTTTTATGTCGGGGTCGACGCTATTGAAGCGGCCCGTTTTATTAGTGCAGATACGTTTGAACAGGTTGGTGGTTTTAACGAAACCATGACAGGGGGCGAAGATTGGGATATAACCCATCGTCTCCGCAAGGTCGGTCGTGTTAGTCGTACCCGTGAATTCATACGTCATAACGAAGGGCGTGTGCGTTTTAGTAAATCGGCTCGCAAGATGTACTACTATGGCCAACATGCCGCTGCCTATTTTGCGGCAAACCCCACTCCTTCTGTAGTACGCAATGCCTCCGGGCCGTTAGCTCGCTATAAGCTGTTTTTTTCGCGTCCAGGCAAGCTTATCAGACATCCTTTTGTGGCGCTTGGCATGCTAGTTTTTAAAACTACCGAATACGCCGCAGCTGGCTTAGGGTATTGGCGCATGAAGTCAGGCGCATTGGAGAAAGTACATGAATCATAAGCAAGGGCAGCGTATACGTTTGACTTTCTTTTCTTTTGGCATCTTGGAGCAGGGTGGTGGTTTTGAGAATTATCTTCTAACAACAGCTCGGGGTCTTGCCGATCGTTACCCTGACCTAAAAATTAGCATTGTAACCATGAGTCCGGAAATTGTAGAAAGGCTGCAGCACCTTTTAAGTATTTACTTTATGCGCGTGCAAAAGCCGAGTGCCATTTACCGCGAAACGTATGAATCGGTACAAGAAAGGCTGGGAACGGTTACCTACATGCGCGCTAATTCGCTCAAGGAACTCCGGGTGCTACTACAGGGTGCTGATGTTATTTACTCTAAGAACGAAGTGCTCGAACTTTCTGTACTCAATTGGCTTGGGATGCGCAGATTGCCGCCGATTATTGTTGGCGTGCACACTCCCGTTTACTATCCACAGACGCCGTCGCTCAGCGCTAAGCTACACAACCTGCTCTACACAGGAGCTTTATACCGTAAACTCATAAAACGGGTTCAAACTATTCAGGTTAATAATGCGGATGATTTGCGATTTGTGCAGCAAAAGCTGAGATTCCCGAATGTACGGATAATGCGCCAAGCGATTGATATACCTGAGCTGAAACAAGCGTCTTTAGAGGTGACCAAACTAAAAATCTTATTCGTAGGGCGGTTGACAGAAGCAAAGGGTATTGGGCTGTTGATTGAAGTGGTCGAGAAGCTGGAACGCAAACTCACGGGTGGCTTCAGTGTGCAGATTGCCGGGTCGGGTGATGCTGCTATTGTTCGACAAGTGCAGCAACTAGCGCAACGAATACCCGCTGTAGATTATCTGGGGCATGTGCAAAACAGCCACGTGTCTCGGCTGTATGACTGGGCTGACGTGACCGTCATTACTTCTAACTACGAAACGCTGAACAAAGTTGCTATCGAAACTGCCCTGGCCGGTAAGGTTGCTCTTAGTACCGACATACCAGGTCCCCGTGAAGTTATTGAAGATGGTGTTACAGGGTTTTTGTTGCCGCCGAATGCTGATGTGTTTGCAGAGTGCTTGATGCGTCTTGCTGGGTTAAAGCGGCAGGATCCGGCTGCACTAAGGCGTATGGGCGAAGCGGCGTATGCGCACGTTGAGCGCAAATTTAATGCGCGCGAAGTATACGTTGCTATGTACCAGGAAATAGCTTTGGTAGCAAGGGGGTTACAAAAACTTGCCGTCTAAATTGCTGCGATTTTTCAGAAAAAACTCACCACTGTCCGAGATGTTACTGGGGGCATTTTGTATTTATAATGCTTGGTTCCTTTCGCTTGGTGTGCAAACAGCTGGCGACTGGGGCTATTTTGTAAAAGCAGCGTCCGACACGCTGCGACGTCACTATTTCTCTATCTGGTTGTCTGATACTCAGTTTGGCCGAGTACTCATTGATGCGGGCCAAGCGCCGACGTATGCGGCCTACGGTTGGCTGTCTTACTACTTACACACTAACTACGCTTTTAACGAACGCGTTGTACACTTGTGGCCTGCAGTGATTGTGGCAATTGTTGGCTCGTATATGCTGGTGCGCTATGTGTTTAAAGATAAGGCAGCCGCAGTCTTAGGGGCTATTGTCTATTCTGCGAACACCTACTATTTAGCACTGCTTACTGGCGGCTTAACGCTGGCGGTAGCATATGCGCTGACGCCACTAGTCGTCCTGTTTTATATGAAGGCTATAAATAATCGCCGGATTGTTGACATCATCGTCTGTGCCTTACTGCTCGCGGCGTGTGGTGCTTACGAGCCGCGGATTGCCTACATTGTGGTGTTTGCCATGGCGGTTCTTGCGGCGGTTCATTTCTTTTGTGTATGGCAACCCAAAAACGAACAGCTCCTTTCTAGTAAAACGCTAAAGATGCTTGTAATATACGCCAGCCCGTTGATGATTTTTGGGTTATTAAATGCCTACTGGATCATGGGGCTGGCACATGCTGGCGGCGGTAGTGGCCAAGCGATATCTTCGTCTCTTTTTGGTAACGAATTCTTTACGACTTCCGAAGCATTAACCATCTTTCATCCATACTGGACCGGTGGACAAATACAGCCCTTCTTCATACACCCTATACCGCTGTATTTTTGGCTGATACCGATCGCAGCAATCGCAGGCCTGGCGGTTAGCAAGCGTTCACCCGTGGTACTGTTTTTTGCGCTGCTCGGTGCAGTCGGCATCTTGCTTACCAAGCAATCAGACCAGCCGTTTGCAGGTTTGTACCAATGGCTATTCGGCCACATGCCAGGTTTCAATGCATTTCGTGAAGCCAGTAAGTTTTATACGCTCACAGCCCTGTCTTACGCAGTGCTACTGCCGGCTCTCTATTGGTATATAAAAACGCGTTACAAAAAGAGGTGGTTGACGGCAGGGTGTTTTGTAGTACTGGCACTGTTATTTTTGCCAAACCTTATACCAATTGTGACTAACACTATCGGTGGAACATTTAGCACGCGCAGTATGCCAAAACAATACTCACAACTCAATAACTTCTTAGATACAGCGGATTATGGCCGAGTACTATGGGTACCGCAGAAATCTCGGTGGGGCTATATGAGCGCTAGCCACCCAGCAGTCAACGCAACGGATCTACTTAGTGCCTGGAAGAACCTGGCGGATAGCTACCCAAGTAACACCAACGCCACGCCCACGGACGAAATAGATGCACTGCTCGGGCAAAATTATATGCCAACACTGCTTGCAGATGCCAGCGTGCGATACGTGGTGGTTCCCATGCGAGACGTCTCGAACAATGACAATTTCTATCATAACTACAACGATGATCCGGCTATGTTTGCTCGAGCGCTTGCCTCGGTAGGTTATCTAAAGAAGGCAGCTGTACGTATTAGTGGCTTTGAAATTTACCAAACAGTTGTGCCGCCGAAACCCTATTTTTCAAGCGCTACGCAACTGTATACAGTAGCAGGTGATGCGCGGTTGCCGGCCACGTATAAGTTTTGGCAGCAGTCCTTGCAGGGTGTTGGAGATTTTAATTTTACCTTTCAGGGAAACACTAGTGGTCCCTATACCACTGACATCAATGACATTTTCGGTAGTATAAGCGGAAATGGTCTTCGCGGTGGGACACTGCCTGCGGCTAAGCTTTCCGGCCAAAAGGATGTTACCAATTATTTCCAGCAAAATTATACAGATTTATCATATAGCGCTGGGCCGCATTCCATAGCATTTCAAGCCAGCAGCTTGCCTACGCCCGGAAGTATTACAAAACAAAAAAGCACCATAACGACCACCCCACTCAACCCAACTTCCAACTATGTTCTGGTTAATGGCTCAAATCTGGAGCCTGTAAAACGTGATCTTTCCCCGGTCTATCTTGGATCTCCGCGAAGTAATATCGACCTGTATGAGACGAGCCCTGCCAACCTGGTGCCCGCCCCAACCATAGAAGGAAGCCTCTGGCAGCACAACGTTGACAACTGCGTACCCTACGGCACAGCAGACCCAAACATTCGGATGATTAGCACGCAAGATAACATTTTGAATAAGCCCGTGTTGGCACTCGCCGCAGATGATCATGCTGCGTGCACCGGTCCTGCTGCAATTCCAGCCCAAGCCGGCACTACCTACATGCTCAGCTTTAGATATCGTGGCTATAATGCACAATTCGCTGGCTATCAGGTAACATATAACACAGCTGATCAGCGGACGACTACCAAAGATATTCCAGTTGCCGACAACGTATGGCACACCTACCAAACACTGCTAACCGTTCCGGTGGGCGCAACTAATCTTACCATCAAGCTACTTGGGCGACCGTCAAACCAGGTTAAGGATGTTACCGCTACTTTTTATACAGACCTTAGCTTAACGCGGTTGCGTAAGGTAGCAACCCTTACGACTACACCGGGTATAGCAACCAAGACCGCTACGACAACCGCATCGGTGCAGCGAACTCCATATAAAGGCTACGTTTATAACAACCTAATTTCTGATGCCGGCTTTGAAAAAGGCTTGTGGCAAAAACGTGTGAGCGACTGTGATGCTTATGATGGCAATCCAGCACTAAGTATGTCGACTGTCCCGCACCAAACGGCTGATGGCAAAAAAGCACTGCAACTTGAAGCCGCGCGGCATATTGCTTGTACAAACACGAAGACTATCCATGTGCAGGGCGGAGCTACCTACCTCTTTCAGTTTGACTACCAGAGTCCTAACGCTGAAAACGCCGGCTATGCTATTTCATTTGACGACAAAGACACTACCAGGCTAAGTCGGCAGCTCAGTATCAGTGATACTGCGTGGCATACCTATAGCCAAGTTATTACTGTGCCGCCTGATGCTCAAAATCTTACCTTGGCCGTATTTGCTTACGCGGGCGAAAACCCGTCAACCTATATGGTTGACCGCTATGATAACTTTGTACTCCAGCGAGTGCCAGATGTGCAAGACAGGTTTTATGCTGTTGCAAGTCCAAAAGTTACACTCGCTGCTCCGCAGAGCATACATTTTAAGGTCGTAAACAGTACCTACAAAAAGGTAACCGTTAGTGGCGCCAGTAAGCCATTCCTACTCGTAATGAGCGAGCAGTATCATCCAGATTGGCGGGTTGTATTTGGTGATGCTGCCGAAACAGAGGGTAAGGCTTATGCGCCATGGACGGCTCAACCCGAACTGTCGCCGCAGGATCACCTAGAAATAAATGCCTTTGAAAACGCCTGGTATATAGATCCGCGAGCTATATGTGCGATGCATACCATTGCGTGTGACAAGCGGACTGACGGCAACTATGATATGCATTTTGGCATTCAGTTTAGTGGGCAGCGGTGGTTTAATTTTGGCTTGCTTATTAGCGGCGCCACTGCTCTAACATGTGTGGCTGTGCTGCTTTTTCTAATCATAAGACAACGCGTAACGGTTCCCGGAAGGAGTGCAAAACGCCATGACACTAACCACATCACATAAGCCGATTCTCTTATTAGGGGCTTATGGGCGCGGAAATGCCGGCGATGACGTGTTTATTTTATCGGCGGCAGCGTTGTTTCGGGATCGCATATTATATATAAATTCGGCAGATGACTCGCTGCTCCCTACCCAAGTGAAAGGCCAGATTAAAACCATCTCAACCGTAAATGCTTGGGATTTGCTTACAAAGATTAAACTTTTTCTGACGATACGAGAGGTGGTGTACTGGGGTGGTGATCTATGGGTAAAGCTTTATGGCACGCGGGCTCCAAGGCGACTGTTATACAAAATGGTATTCACCAATGCGCTGCTCCGCGCGTCGGGGAAGCAAGTCCATTATATTGGCTGCGGCATTGGCGACCTACATGGCTACTCACGTTGGCTCGCCAGACTCTCGGCCCAAATGGCCAAAACCGTAGTAGTGAGAGAACAGCGTAGCTCCCGAGTGCTTAACCTGGAAAAGTTACAAGTAATGCCTGATTTAGCGATTAACCTGCCATATCATCAAACCGTTTTACACACTATGCCAATCAATCAACCGTTTTCAATTGTTATCTCGGTATTGTGGTCGGTACCCGACCCTGCCCATAACTTCTCAAGGCTCATTGAACACATTGCCCGGTTTGTCGACAAATTGCCGCCAAAGGACTTCAAAATCACCTTGTTGCCCATGCATATTACTGGCGAAGTACACGATGACCTATGGGCCTCGGAACAGCTAATACAACGGATCAAGAAACACACTGTTGATATGTATATTGCACGGGATTTGCCAGCAATTATTGAATGCCTGGCAAAGAGCAATCTGGTAATTGGCGGCCGGCTTCATGCTAATATACTAGCCACTCTTAACGCCACGCCGTGCATTGGCATCTCCTACCGTCCCAAAGTGCGTTCCTTTTTTGCTGATAATAAACTTGACAAGTATTGTTTGGAGCTTGATGAGGTTGATCGTTTGCCCGACTTGTTTCGTAGCATGTATAACAATTACACGGCAGTGTCAGAAGCGTTTTACCAAGTGAGTGAACATAACTTAAGTAAACGATCAGAATATGCAACGCTTATACGCGAACTGTAAGTTCTATATCCTCGCACTGCTCAGGCAGGCGTGGGTTGTATATGGCCTACTCTCGGTGGCCCTACTCGTACCGCTACTGAAGCCGGGGTACATCCTAACGCTGGATATGGTCTTTACACCTTCGTTACGTATGCCAGCGTTTGGTAGTAATGACTATCTGTTTCGTGTACTACTGCATGTGCTCAATGTGGTGTTCCCGAGCGATATCATAGAGAAGTTTATTCTGCTGGCTATTTTGCTACTATCGGGAGTTGGCCTGTATCGATTATCTCGCTATGTGAATCGTATCGATACGCCACTTTACGTATTTAGCGCATATATTGCGGGTATAGTCTACATGGCCAACCCGTTCACCTATGATCGGTTTATGGCGGGGCAGTATGAGGTGCTGCTTGGCTACGCGCTGTTGCCTTGGTTTACCTGTCTGCTACTGCAATTCTTAGATGCCCCGAACGCAAAACGTGCGTGTTGGCTCAGTGTCTCGGCTGTAGTTATTGGCATCGTGTCAATCCATGATATCGGACTGATGGTGATATTGGCACTGGCAGTGTTTATAGGCAAACTCTGGCAGCAGCGCACCAATAAAGCCTGGCGCACCAAAGTTTTGAAACTTGGCGGGCTTACCATTGGTATTTGGATTGTGGCCAGCAGCTATTGGCTCGTGCCGCTCATGCTGGGCAAAGGTGGGGCGGCCGCGCAGATTTCTACCATTAGTTCGAGCGACCAGGTGGCATTTGCAACGGTCGGCGGAAGCCCACTCGGTAGGCTCGCTAATGTTGTGCGGCTGCAGGGTTTTTGGGCAGAAGCATATGATCTTTATACATTACCTCAGACTCACATCCGCGCTTGGGGGCTTATAAATCTTGTGGTGTGGCTACTGGTGGTTATGGGTGCTGTAAGCCTATGGCGGATACATGAACGCGTAGTTGCGGCGGCATGTGTGCTAAGTGCGGTCATTGCTACTGCTATTGCTGTCGGCGCGCTTAGCGGTTGGCCTACAGCGCATCTACCATTCCTGGTTGGGTATAGAGAGCCTCAAAAGTTTGTTGCCCTGATCGCTTTAGTTTATGCGGTGTTTATTGGTTGTGGCATTGCTATTAGTATTAGTTATTGCCGCTTGCATGGCGGTAGGGGATTGGCTGTCATCCTGGCACTGGCTGTTCTACTACTGCCCTTAGCATGGACGCCAACGATAGTGAATGGCTTTGCTGGTCAGCTAAAGCCGGTCCACTATCCAGCTGATTGGTATGCCGTAAATACGTGGCTTAAAAGTGATTCGGGCAATTTTCAGACGCTCTTTTTACCGTGGCACTTATATATGAGCTTTAATTTCGAGAGACGTATTATTGCCAACCCTGCAAAGCTTTTCTTTGATAAGCCGGTTATTGTAAGCGACAATCCTGAGTTTCACGGGGCTGCACTAGCGGGTACAACTACCGCAAAACGTCGGCTTGACCAGCTACTGCCTCGGGCAGAACAGGCAGACAACTTTGGCGTAGCGCTAGCCAAGCTTCGTATAAAGTACATTATTGTTGACCACGACGATAGCGATCAAGATTATCTTAATCTTATGCATCGTTCCGACATGCAAATAGTTATGCGGGGTGGTACGCTAGATGTGTATCGTAATGAAAGATATAGGAGGTAAGATGCAGCGAGTAGATCCATTTATCCCAATTACCTCCCCTCGTACACCCATTGTGCCTCCGAAAAGTGTTCCTCAGCTAGTAAAATATCCAGCTGCTACTGCCAGAAACACTGAACGGCCTCGAGCGGCGCAGTTGCAACCCCCTCGTGCTAGCAAACCTGCTGTTCTTGAAGTTAAGGTAAAACAATCGTCCTCGCCTTCGCAACAGCCCAAAAAGACATCGTGGGGCCGCTCGGGTGACAGGCTAAAGACCACAGGGCTGGTATTGGTAATACTTGCTGCCGGTGCTTGTGCGGGAGTGCTAGCTGTGGGGGAGGCACTAATTGCCACATATGCTATTTATGCATTTGTGCGCCGGCTCAAAAGTAGAACAACATTCATGCTAGTTCTGGTATCGCTCGCAACTGTCATGGTTTTGCGTGCAACGGGGAAAGATGCGGTTCTAGCTAGTAATTTTGCTGTGTATAGCCTGCTGCTTGCTTTTATTGGTATTGTTTCGCTGGCACGAGAAGTGCGCACGACCACGCGTTGAACGCGCTTATATGGGGTAAGAAGCCCCGGTACGCTTGCGATTATTACTTGACAGTGTTATAAAAACATGTGGAAAACTCTATTTTCTGCTTGACCGAGCATGAACTGCTAGTGGTAAAATTGATAGGTTATGTTAGCAGAAAGGGGGCCTTCATGCGAACAATAACTGATACATTAAAAACTAAGGTAAGGATAAACAAGCTAGTACTTGGCTTTGTAGGTATTGCTGCAACGACCGTAATAGGAACGGCGGGTATGGCCGCCGCTCAAGAGACGAATGCACCGAATGCGCTGAACCCACCCAGCAAAGCAGCTTGTGTCAATTTTGCCCAATATGGCTTTAAAAACCATGGGCAATGTGTTTCCTGGTGGGAACACCACCACAACCCCGCACATGGTTACGGCGGTGGCGGCAATGGTAACAATGTTAGTACCGGCGTAAACGTCAATGTTAACGGCGACCACAACATTGTTAAAATTGTCATCAACTATTTCTTTGGCTAAATAGCTTTAAGAAATTAAAGGTTCTCTTATAAATAGACATCGCTTGAAAAGGCGATGTCTATTTATTATCAGCTTTTAAGCAGGAAATCTGTTTCTTGTAGATATATGATATAGTATCAGCTCCTAAGACTAGTCAGAGGAGCTAATATAGAAGCTTTATACGAAGAATCTGGAAATATAGTAGTTACACCGACCTGGTATGAGGATGGCAAATTTCTTGCTGTTTCGTTTCTTGAGCCAGTAACTGGACATCAGGTCTGCGCAGTCGGCACAGCACATATTCCAGAAGCAACTCTCGAAACTCCAGAAATAAAAGCAACCTTAGAAACGGTCGACGACTTCATGACCGCTACTAGAAGCGATGGCCGTCTTAGGGTGGCCTACAATGAAGGTGCAACGCCGCGAGTAACCTATAAGGGGCGACTTTATGATAATCCGTTTACACGTGACCGTATTGTAGATGCAGATGACCTAGAAGGTGCGGTTCAATCGGACGGCGAACGTGGCGTGCTGTTATGTCGGGCCGCGAGCGAAGGCTGCAGGATTATTGGCGAAGACGATACTGCTATCATGCGATCAGGGAAGTTTGCCTCTGAAGCGCTGTTAAAATACCTCGTGGCCCGCCAAATAACAAACTATTTTTTAGCGCCGCGCAAAGATCGTAATCCACTCGAAGATTATTTAGACGAGACTGTTCTGAAACAGTATGGCTATGGGGCAGACATTAATGCAGAACAATATGAATGGCGGGTAGCCGACGCAATGGATTATGTAGATAGTTCACTTGCTGCTGCCAACCTACGAGTTGACGATGAGGCTGCTGTAATGCAACATTTTAAGGAGCAATCGCTTGTACAGAGTATAGTTACGCGGCTGCAATCTCATGTGCCAAACGATGTCCAAGAGGTGGCTCTTGCATACAATCATTTGCGTGATGTTGCGCTGGTTGAACGATTATTTAACGATTGGGGAGAGGCTAACGCCCCGCACAAGGTGGCCGTTTTTGGTATGCCCCATCTCCATGCTGTTGTTAGAGGAGCACGGGACAGAGAAGTCACCGATGGTCTGACATATGAGAAGTACCTGTGGGTTGCCCGGGGCATCGGGCAAAGTTTGACTTGGTGGCACCCGGAGGGCGGCCGTCAGGTGGAGCTGTCCAATGGGGTAGTTCGTAGGTAATATTTTGAACTCGGGCCTTGACGGGGATAAGTGTCGAAGCTCGCTAGGAGTGTCCACCTATGTAATGTAGTTTGCTGACCTGACTCTCTGCTATCTAGCTACTTGTCAAACAGCCAAAATGCCATGTGTTGCTGGTTGAGCTCAGCAATAAAACTAGTGAGTACCGGGGTGTTGAGCGAGCTGAATGGTGAATCATTGCTCCAATACGACCAATTGGTTTCTTCGGATGCTTTACTTTTGTCTTGGGCGAACATGTTAATAGAAACACTGTAGCCTTGCTTTTGGAGTGTTAAAGCCTGCTGGTCAATCGTGGTGAGGATAGCTTGGCGCTGCTCGGCCGATACGTAGGCAATCTGAGCTGGGTCAAGGACATATTTTTCGGAAAAGGTGCCCGTGTTGAACCAGATCTTCTTGGTTCCTAGATAGTCGGCCGTCTCGCTGATGATTGAAGGGTTTAAGAACTCGGCGGCATTAAATATGGGACCGGAGCCACCTTGCGGTGGTACCCACGGGAAACCCTCAAGGCCGGCGTAGTCTATGGAATGCGGTGTAATGCCTTTGACATACGGTAGTAGACTTGTATAGTTGCCGTTTTGCCAGTTGAAATCGGTCGGTTGATAAGTGGCCGTGTTTAACATGATACTTGTTTGGGCGGCAGGGAAGTATTTTTTGAGAGTACTAATGTAAATATTGACGTCGGGCGCAAAGTATTGCGCCAGATTATTGTTCCAATAAGGTAAGTTGGCTTCCGGAAATGGATTCCAAATGCCCATCTGACTGTCGGTGATACCCTGGTCGTGTATGGCAGAGAGCATGCTGTCGAGGTAATTTGTATATGCCCCCTCAGAGAATTTACCCATATCAACATTTACATTAGTGGTGTAATCGGTGGCCTCGGCCATAACAAGCGGGCGAATGTGATATTTGGCAAATGTCTTGAGTGTGTCGACAGTTTGTTTAGCTTCAGTTTGAGCGTCCTGATCAGATAACGGCATGCCCACGAAGATCATAACCGTATCAGTAGCAAACGAATGGCAGGCACGTTGGTAAACCGCAAGCTTTTTTAGCTGGGGGTTTTGGACGCCACCTAGACTTAGCGGTTTTTGTGTCGTGCATGCGGTAGTAGTAACGCTAATTGTTTTTTGTGGCCGAAGGTGATGCAGGATATTGAGCGGCTTGTTGCCGGTCATAAATTGATACACCATCCCTGCAGAGAACAGCGTCAGGCTAATGAAAATAAGATTAATAAACGCGATGTGACGTTTTTTCATGAATCGGACACTCCTTCTCGTTGCCAGCGTTGCCACTCAAGCGTGTCGCCCCGCAAAACCATCTGGAGGCTGCGAACCAAAGCGTTAAACTCTATCCAGACCAGCAAATAGAATAGAGGCCAGGTTATCGGCCAGAGGGCAATCAGCCCAAGCCGTTGCTTCCATGTCATAGAGCTGTTAAAGGTCGCTACAATAGCATACGAGATACCCACAAACAGCATGCTGAGCGCCAAGGACACGAATTCTCCTGAGATAAGGCTGTAGGTAATAAGCAAGGTTGCGCCGATAGGCTCTAAGAGTAACTGCATTTCGGAGAACATCGAATAGGGCAGGATGAACCAGCTAAGGGGCTTGTTATGTCGCTTTTCCCAAGAGAAAAACATGCGGCGATAGGTAATGAAGGTGTCAAAACGGCCCTTTTTCCAACGCAGACGTTGGTTAATGAGCCCTAAATAGGTACTGGCGCCTTCGGTGTAACAGAGTACGTCTTCGGCATAGAACGATTTGAGGCCATGGAATTTGGTTCGCATAGACATTTCAATATCTTCGGTCTTATTTAACTCATCAAAATGCCCAAAATAATCAAAAGTAGCACTTTTACGAAATGCCGCACAGGCACCGCCATAAATGTACTCGGCTCCCATAACGCAATGCGCACGTTTAAAATAAAAGCCAAACAGGTATTCTAGTTGCTGCATACGGCCGATGATACGCCCGTTGGTGTTGCCGACACGTACTTGGCCGACGACGGCTGACACTTTTTCGTCACGAAAGTGCCTCACTAAGTTGGTAATAGCATCTGGGGCTAGTACCGAGTCCGCATCGATGGTCAAAATAATCTCACCACGGGCCTTTTTAATACCATAATTCAAAGCCTTGCCCTTGCCACCATGTTGCAAGTAAAACTGTCGAACGGGGTGACGAGGGTTTGCTTTTTTGCTGCGTGACTGACTTTGTTTATATTCATCAATGAAAGCATTAATAACTTGCTCGGTTAAGTCCGTCGACCCATCATTTACGGCGATGACTTCAAACAAAGGATAATCGTTGGCAAGTACTGAGCGCATCGTTTTTACGGTGCCGACTTCTTCGTTCCAGGCAGGGACAATGACGGACACCTTGGGCAAGTAATCGTCGATTTTGCCCGTCTGCTTTAGCTCGCTTTTCAGTATTTTGAGCTGGCGGCGCTGAACCCGATACGGAAAGTATGCGGCCAGTGTCAGAAAGGTAAAATACTTAACCAGCATAATGGTTGCTAGAAAAATCGTAAGATTACGAAATAGCATAAATAGTGCGGTATTGGTCACTGTTCTACTCCCATAACCGAAAGCAAGTTTGCCTCGATAATGTTATTTGTTTTTGAGCCACTGTCGTAGCAATCAATAAGAAGTTTGCCGGTTGTGCCATCATCGCTGGGCACATATGAGCTGATGCCGCTAAAAGCGTGTGCGGCAACCACTTTGTATACGTAGCGCCATTTGGCATCAGTATCGATAAAGATATTTTGTCCTGTAGTGGGGGCGTTTTGCGTATTTATAGTGCGAAAACTGCTGTGGCAGTACAGGAACATAGTTCCAATGTTGCCACTGCGAGGTTTAGTGGGTATGACTAGTTGTAAGGCGCTTGGACGGGCTAGCCATGTGGTGTTTTCTTTAATGGCGCCCACGATATTGAGGCGTACAGAAGTGGCGGGTAATTTCAGCGTAGAAGGCTTGCCGAAGTTGCCGTAGTAAGCGTTTTTGGGAGTAGGCGAAAGAATGTTCAAGTGGTACACATCACTAAAAGCGCCAAGGTTAACAGAGCTGATGGTATGCACAAATGGCAGCGGGCGGTTATAAACTGATTCATAGCCAGAGGCTAAAAGATAGGCACTTATAAGGCCACAAAAAACGAAGACGCTTACACGCGCAAACAGTAAAGCAAGACGCTGGTTCTTCTTCTGCATATTAAGCCCCGTGATGCTTCGCTAGTAAACGTGTAATGCGCCATTTAGTAAATCGTGCAAGAAGCGCAAATGCTAAATGCAACATAAAAACAACCGCAAAAAATACGATAAAAAGATACCATAGGACCAGGAATGGACTGGAATTTATATGAAACATACGTGCTTATGATCCCGTAAACTACTGAATGTGACTATAACCTAATCGAGCGTAATTGAAAACATCATTTTTTACATAAGTTTACTAGACGCTCAGGTAATGTAAAGGTTTAATGACCTATTTAGAGTGTCTTCTGTGGGCGATGTGGGCTTAAAGGATCGGCCCAAAACGCCTGCCAACTCTTTATGGCATAGGCAGAGTGTTATACTGAGGCTTGCCATGAATAAGCGATTTCTCCCTGTAGTAATTGCGGCAGGGTTTTTTCTTGCAATCACTAGAGGTTGGGCTATTTTTATAGCTTTTCCGTTCTGGGTGGTATCCACGCTGGCCCTACTATATGGGATAGGAAGCTTCACCAAGCTCAAACAGTCTGGAAGCGCGAAAGTTTCTATTCTTGACACACTACTTTTTTATATATGGCCGCTCTTCTACCTTGCGACCTTACTTTGTATTGTATCGGGTGGGGATACTCCAGGTGTGGGAGCATTTGGTTTCTTTACTGTTGATGGCTCCAGTGCCGTCGCCCATTTATCATCACAGCTCTCTCTTATCTTTGGTGCCGTTTTTGCGGGACTGACTATCGTTGTAGTCTTTGAGATACAAAGAATCCAACAACATATCCATCAGCAACCTTTGAAGAAACGCTTGATCTTTCTGATTTGTCTTGCCTTTGCGGTTTGTTTTTTGATCTATTGTGCCCGGATATTTATATTTGACGATGGTAATTCAAACGTGCATTCTTGTGATGGAAAGATTGTCCCAATAAGTCAGTATTGCAATACCAGTGAGCCGCCAGGAAGTGTCTATCGATCGGGCTCGGGGAGCGGCGCAGATGTGCAGACAATACTAGTACGATGAAGATCGGCTACTAGCGTCTAGCGTACAGGTTTAATACTGGCCAGGGGATTTAGGTGGCGGTGGCGAGGCAGGAAGAAAGGCATAGGCTTGAGCTCTTCGTTGTTGAGGAGGGTGATCGCACTGGGGAGTGCTCGATCCGGCTCTGTAGTTGCAAAATAAGTTTGAGCTAATCTCACGGCAGCGGTCATATCGCCGGCTTTCATGTATGCTTTCAGGACATACATAATCTCGTTTTTGTTATCTTCGTTGTATGATACTCTTCGCGATGATTGTAAACGAACTGCATAAGCTTCGGCCATTTCGATATTGCCGGTATCAAGTTCAATACCGACCATGCGGCTGAGGGCGGCGTCGCCTATGCAGGACTCTTTGTGTGAATAGTAAGGCTCCATTGCTGCTGCGGCTTCTTCCATGCGTGTCAGGTGACCATGTCTTCGAGCTGCGGCAAAAGTGCGGGCTAGAAGTTCGTGGGCGTCTGCATCGTCAAAATCAAAGCGTTCTTTACTCTCCGATGCCTCAAGGAGCCGCTGGTTTGCTTCGAAATACGCTGCTTCTTGGCCCGTCTCGTCGTAGATTGCTAATAGGTTATGTATTGAGTCAAGGGGGCGTGATATAGGAGACCGTGCCAGCTCATAAGCCTTTTCGATGTAACCTTCAGCAGCAAACCGGCGTACACAAATAGTTCGCGCTTGATCGCTAAGAGACTCCGGATGTTGCTCGGCTAAAGCTACTGCTTCGTTGATAGCCAGATGAGCATACAGTGTCTCATACAGAAAACTATAGCCGCGATATATAGCTTTACCTATGGCTTTAAAGTTGCTGATATGCTCAGGTTTAAAAGACCCCGCCTCTCGAGAGTGCTCGCCAACGAAGCTGCAATATCCTTTGACTCCATCAGCCCCATCCCCAAGCCCAATTAAACTGTTCATCTTGTTAGTCGGATCTTCCAGGTCGACATGCTCTAAAATCATATGACCAAAAGCTTGCACACCCTTGAGGATCTTAGGATGATCTTGTGTAAGTTGAAACGCTAGCATGGGGTCGCGCTGCGCTATCCATTCAAGGCGGGCCGAAACGACATGCCAGTCAGCTAGTGTAACTAGTTTTGCTGCTTCTGTTACTAGATTGGCATGGGCTAGTGAGCGTTGGTCTCCTCCTAGTTCGAGAATATGTGCCTGTAGGGTGAGGCGGTCAAACTCATCACCAAAGGCTTGCATAAAATCAGAATATAAAAGCCGTTCTAGTGTTTGTATGTTTGTCGTGTAGGCGTATAGGTCGCATAAGGTAGTGTGAGAAAGCTCTTGGGCCATCTTGTGCATTCTTCCGAGACTTTTTGTTGTTTCGTCGGAGGCCGGATCTGTAACAGCGAGTCCGGCTATCATTTCAAGTCGCCTAGGGTCAAAGCTTTCAGTGGTGTAGTCTACTAGTTCTGCCATCACTTCATCTTCGGCGCCAGGTAAGTATCTTTGCGAGACCGCGAGCCACCGCAGAAGTTCTTTATGTTTTGAATGATAGGATTTAACGTAGCCCGGCCATTGGTTGCAGGCTAACTGATCGAGGGAGATCTCAAGGTCGGAGATATAGTCTTCGGTGCTCAGAGCCAGCTCGCTGTTAAGTTGCTCTAAACGTCCATCTACTTCCTCCTCTGATCCATAGGCAAGATAAAACTCAAGCGTACCTGCGGCATCTAGGCCTAGCGTGTCAGGGTTGAGGCTTTCGATGTAATCAATTATGGGCTGGGGCAGCGTATTCTCGACGATAGTTTCCATGGTGCGTAAGTAGGGTAGGTTATACTAACATAATAACCATCGACTTACAATGTATGACCAGCTTTACAGTGCATGCTCAACTTTGAGTATGAGCCCAGTGATCGAGTTCTATCTATGCACGCAGTATGAAATTGGCAAAAATACGTTGTTGGCGAAGCCATACACCAATGTACCACTGTTTAGGCGCTAAGCTGGCGCATCATACTGCCCGTATCCCAGTATTCGCGGGAGCGAACAATCTTGCCGTTTTGGATATTGGCCAGGAAACAGATTTGTAGGGTAATTTCTTTAGTGACGCCTGCCGGTATTTTGATATTATGTGCGTCCATTGGACCTTGTACTTGGGAGGTAACAGTGTATTCCGCGCAAACCCAATCATCATCGGCGAAGATATGCGTGAGTGTTTTACGACCATGTGATTTGACCGCCATCTTTGCCGCTTCGCGTAGTTCCTCAATGCCACGGTAGATTTTACCAGTTGGCACAATGGTCATCTCGGCGTGGTCGTCCCAGAAAGATAGTTCGCCCTCAACATCGTCCCGGTTATGTACTTCCAGCCAATCTTTTATAATTTGGATATTTGTTGCCATGTCGCCCATCTCTTTCCTCCTTTATTTATATTACAGCCACCCCACGCTGCTTACGGTGAAGGAGTCGCTGCCAATTCTCCGATGATGTGGGTGAGCATTGTGTTAATTTGCTGGCGGTGCTCAATGAGGTTTTGAATGGCTGTCGTGCTCGTGTCTTTTAGTATGTTTTGTAACTCGGTTTCGGAAAGCTCGCGGATAGTCTGGAACTCTTTGGGTAGTTGCCTGGTACTGATAATTACACGCCGCTTGTCACTAGGATCGCGCACTCTACTAATAAAGCCACTTTTTTCAAGTCGAATCAGTGCTGCTGTGGTTGCACCGGTGGTGAGGCCGGCTATTTTACCCACCTGGCTTGCGGTGGCTGAGCGGTTCTCGTACAGAAAGAACAAAATAACAGCATCGGTCGGGTAGAGGCCTGCAAAGGTAGCGGCCGCATCATTCCAGGCAATAGCTAGGCGCATCTCTTCACGGATAGCAGCGGTGAGTTCATTGAAGAGCTTTAAACGCTCACTTGAAGGCGCGTAGTCCATAGAATAACTTTATCATAAAGGTAATTAATATGACAATGTCAGTTTTACTTCTTGTTGGTGAGGTGTCGATAAAGATAGAGCCCAATCCCTATGGTCCAGAGCGCAAACATATAGCCAGCGACACGTTCCCAACCACCATATCCGAGTACGGCGTAGGGCGGCTGATCCATGATAGATCCAAAGACGCCGAAGACTCCCATGAGAATGGTCAACCTGCCCACTAGTTTCCACTCTTTTTTTGCAGCGATGCCTAGCAGGATAAGACTTATGTTCAGGGCTGAAATTGCCAGTCCACCAGATATGCTATGTAGCACTGGCGCTAGATTGAGCGGTGAAAACCCAGCAACAACGGCTTCAATGCCGCCAAAGAACATAAGTATCAAGCCACTTTTACGGAATCTACCCTGTGGCCATAGAAAGCGTAGCGCTAGGCTGACCCCAAGCATTATCAGCGCTCCATATGCAACAAATGTTCCATCCATTACTGCGTGTAATGGCACGCACACATGTACAGTCTTTTGTGTGGCAAGCTCTTTATAAGGTCCACAGACGGTAATCCCCAGATCACTTATGGCTTGATTTTTCATGCTATAGGGCTGCGTAGCAGTAAACTGCGAAATAAACTGCCCCAAAAAGAATACTATTCCAGCAATAAAGAGGCTAATGACGCCCTTAGCTATGACATTTTTGGGTACAGTTTGCATGGCGCTTCCTATCTATTAGTACGATCGTACTATAATAGTAACATTAAAGAAGCTATGCAACAGTACAATCCACGCCAAACTCTTACAAATAGCGAAACAAGAATACTCAAAGGAGTGATTGAGCTGCTGGCTAGTAACGGCTATGCCCAAACAAGTATTGGCGAGCTTGGTCTACTCCTTGGTGTAAGTAAGGGTCTTATTCACTATCACTTCCCAAATAAAGAAGTCTTATTTCAGGAAACAATTGCCTATATCTACGCTGAAGCTAGGCGCTACATGGAGCGGCAAGTATGGAACACGGATAATCCATGGGTCCAAATCAAGACGTTTATTAGCCTCAGCTGTCAATATTACGCCGATCACGGCCAACTCATACGGGCCCTGCAAGAAATCCGAGCCAATTTTAAGCCTCGTCAGTCTGCAAGCCTTGCCGAAGTGTTTAGTAGGGATGAGCTTAGGCAAATCGAGAAAATTATAACTACGGGCCAGACACTCGGTACTTTTAGGGCTTTTGATCCTGCATTTGGAGCCCTAACGCTGAGAATGAGTTTAAATGGTGCCGCACAAAAGATTTTAGCTGCCGGACACTCTAAGCAACATGCTTCTTTGTGTGCAACAGAGTTAACCGAGATGTTTTGTCGGGCGTGGGCTGTAGGGCAGTAGTCGTCATTGCTGAAGCTATGCTATCGGCCGGACTCTTAATGCAACTGTTGGAGTCAGTGTTTTTAATGGGCAACAGCTTTTAGAATAAGCCATCAGTATTAGGCGAAGCTTCCGGTGTCTGCTGGGTAAAGTCCCACAGTTCAGCAATTTTATCGCCCTCAAATCGGAATAAATGCACAATAGCAAACCCTGGATCGCCAGGCCGTAAGACAACATGCGAATGCACGGCCACCATATCATCATCGCCTAAAACATGCTTAATGTCTGAATGCTTCCGTGGAAACTGCACGTAGTTGTCTTTCATGGCGGCCCTAAGTGCATCAAAACCGGCAGCAAAGTGAGGGCTGTGATGTTTACCTGTTGGCGACGTAAACTCATCGTATGCTTCATCGACTTTGCCTGACGACGCCAGCTTCAGGAACTGGACGGCGCGTTCTTTATTTGAGTTTTCTTGCATGCCTTTAGTTTATCAGTAGAGCTGTATGCCGCGAAGAATTAAATTAGCACATTAATACTACTGCAAAACGCTTCGCCGCTATGTGTATTTCCCGTGTGCCAATCTTATTGCTCCTTGCGAGGCGTGCAGTGCGCACAGTAGCTTCCCGGTTTGTAATACAGAAGATGCTCTGAAATCTAGCTAGGAATAGTGGATTTATTCTAAGCTCCAGTGAAGGAGCTAGGCGTTGCCAACGGTTCTATACTACCAGGTTGTACTTTGCGCTCATGCGCTCCAGGAATGAATCGTAATCGGTATAAAATTCAGCGCTGATTCCATATTTGAGTGCTCCATCTATGTTCCGTTGGTCGTCATCCCAAAATAAAACAGTGTCTTTATTGACGCCCAAATCATCTATAACTCTGGCAAAGAACTCAACGGCAGGCTTCTTCAGCCCAAGGTGGGCAGAAGAATAAACCTTATCGAACGCTGCCTCAAAACCCATGTGCTCCAGCATGTATTGGGTGCGATATTTTTCTTGATTGGTTGCAAGTACAGCGCGTATTCCAGATTTACGAAGTTTTTGAACGTACTCTATGAGCGGCTCATTAAGTTTATGCCCAGCCTTAAACCAGTAATCTAGAAATTCCTGAGTAGTTCCTTTCCACCCAAATGATGGGAGATAAGGAGTTACTGATTCTTTTAAGTCCGCCTTGCCTAAAAGACAGTCTTGAAACTTGGTTGTAAAGAATTCTCTTTCTTTATCGTGGGCTACGTCGTAATCACGAGCTAGTGTTTCAGAGAAACTCTCTCCGTTTATGAGGACGCCGTCAGCGTCAAGAATTAGGGTAGTAACCATGCATAAAAGTATAGCAAACGTCTAGAGAACGATGGGCATGTTCAGACTTTTAAATTTCGGCCGCGCATATACCCTCAATCTTTTTCTTGGATTTTCTTTAAAACAAAAGACGTCAAACATGGGTAAGTGATTACTTGGCTAAACATCCTAACTGTTGCTCGCTTCCGTATAATTATCACTAGATACGTAATACAGGACTTTTCGTGATGTCTAAAATTTTATTGGCATATAGTGGCGGCCTTGATTCTGCAGTTATTCTCCATTGGTTGGCGTCTAAGGGGCATGAGGTGACTGCCTTTACTGCGCAGCTGGGCGGGCATGAGCCGACATTCCAGTATCAGGCACTGGACAATGGGGCGACTGCATCAATTGTTGAAGATCTGCGTGAACCTTGGGTTGAGAAGATTGCGGCAACTGCTCGAGGGATGGACGCTGCATATGGGAAGTATTTTATGCATGTGGCGCTTGGTAAAATAATCATCGCTGAAAAAATGGCTGCTTATGCTAAGAAAGAAGATATTGAAATTGTGGCGCATGGTGCCCATAAAGGAGAGAATGATTACCATCGGCTTGGCAACATGCTTGCCCATATAGCAGAGAT
Source organism: uncultured Candidatus Saccharibacteria bacterium (assembly GCA_964478195.1). Lineage (GTDB taxonomy): Bacteria > Patescibacteriota > Saccharimonadia > Saccharimonadales > UBA4665 > JAJZCD01. The sequence continues at coordinate 7,056 of CAYZGW010000007.1, read as the reverse complement.
TGAAAAGCAAGAGATCACTGTCTATGCTCCTTGGGAGGACTCGGAATTTAAGGCGCAGTTTCCTGATCGAGACGCCTTGCTGGCGTATACCGTCAAGCACTCTATGACATTCTGCAATGTTGGAACACTTACAAGCGAGCCAACTATACTAGGAGTAAATTATGAGAATGGCCCTCTTTTAAATATACATAAGCCGGCTCAGCTGGTGTTAGGTTTTGAGATCCCGGCTACTATAAAACCGCAGGTCATTACTATATATTTTGAACATGGTAACCTCGCAAAGTTGGAGATGGGCCGAAAGATAGTTACAGATCTAATGGGTATAGTGGAAGAGCTCAACGCTATCGGTACGCATTTCGGCGTAGGCTTTGTGGATACGGTAGAGACTAATATTGACGACAGTAAAGCCCGCTGCGTGTATGTCCAGCCGGCAACGACTTTATGGCACGAGGCGCATATGGACCTTGGTAATGCCACTCTTACTGGCAGTGAGGTTAGTCTTCGGGATACTATCAGTCGACAAGCAGGTGAACTCATATATCATGGCCATTGGTTCAGTGCGGAAATGGACGGATTAAGAGAAAAATCCAGAGAGCTGAATAACAAGTGTAACGGCTGGGTGAAATTGCGGCTTCATCCTGGCTTCGCCAATGTTTTAGCCCGAAGTGTGTACTGATTGTGCAAATTTATGTTGTGTTGGGGCGAGACTACCTAACCCAAGGGACAGTTCGGCGGATAGCGAGGCTAGCCACCAATTCTTCCTTTACATCAAAACCAAAGGTAGTCTCTAGCTTTTTGCTCATGCCAGGACCGATCTCTCGTAAGGTAAAGGTGCCTGAAGGTAGGCCTGGTATGTTGCTGTCGAATACATCATCTTTGGCGACGTATCGTATGGAAACGTGAGGAGTATCTGGAGTGAGCGTAGCTAATTCCATATTGCGGGGAATTCTTAGGAGGCGTCTCATTAGTATTGCAAGAGATTCTATTGAGAATGGCGTAAGATCAAACTGCCGTTCATACATGTGTTTGTTCGTTCCGGTTACTTCTTGTCTAAGCGATCGTGTATCCAGGCCGGTCGTTTTAAAGGTCCATCCTGCAACATTTATTGCTTGATGCTCTGGTGTGAGAGGTATTGGTCTTCCAACTTGCCAACCGGGTTCGTATAATACGGGATCGTCACCGGCTGCCAAGAGCGCAACATGTTCAATATCTATAAATTGTTTTTGTGCTTGTGACCAGCCAGGTCTGGGTCGCTTACCAATGATAGCTGTTCTTATACCTGCGTGCGCTAGTAGAGCTGCTTGTGCAGATGCTGCAAAGTTTATGCAGTTACCCCTGTTATAGCGAGCAAGTGTGGTTAGCGGATCGTAACGTTGTTCCCATACCTCGAGAAGGTCAGGCCAGTTTATTGTAGAGGTGTTTGTCTCACTACTAGCCTCTGCCAGGAGCGCGTACGGCAAAAAATTATCAAAATGGTTTTTTAGGGCTAGATCCTCTAGTATGGGGATGGCCCTATCTGATGATTGATACGCTTCGGGTGCTGCCATTTTAAAAGTTATGACTCATAATATCACACTCTATTACATAGTCACCCGTATGGCCCAATAAGGCTATGAGCCCATTTCAGATCTCTTGAGCTAGTTCTTTATATCATCGTATATTTCTTTGATATCGTTCTGAAGTGCCTCAAATTCTCCGTTGAGGGGAGACTCTTCCTTAACCGTACTGTACGCTACCTACTTCATCTTTGACGACACCGCGTATTGCTTGAAGATCATCGTTGGTTAAGCTCATGCCACTATTTTAGTATGCAAAGGCACCTGTATGATTCGCAGGTGCCTAGTAAAAACTTTTAAAGTGTCAGCACGAAGAATGACATAAACAGAGTTGGCGCGATTCAATTTTCCGTGCTGACTCTGGTGGCCCTTTGATAGTGAACTTTGCAATTGCACAGGCCTAGGGCCTGGCTTTCCTTAGAATCCAAATGCTTCGTATACCTCGATAGTGCCAATACCGGCCTTCACGTTTGGAGCCTCTTGGGCCTTTTTAAGTGCTTCTTCATAGGTTCCTTCAAATACTGTGTAACCTGTTAAAAGGTTATCGGCATCTTTGGGTCCATCTTTTGTCACACTCTTACCGCCAAACTTAAAGGCATCGCCGTCCTTGCGATCCGAACCCATAGAGCCAACCCACTCACCCCATGCGTCCATAACTTTTTTGACTTCTTGCTCTGGTAGCTTGCTCCAATCACTCGCAGTGTTGGACTTGTATAGAAGAATGTACTTTGCCATTCGTTTTATTCCTTTCATTTAAGTTGCTAACCGGAGTATATAGGCTGTCTAAAGGGTTGAAAATGTAAAAAAGTCAACAATTCCATGAGCTCTGAAGTGGGCTCGCGCAACATGCATATCCAACAATGTTTGATGGTCTCGGTGAGCTAAAGCCTAATAGAGAGCTTCCTTGCAAACAGGAGCCGGAGTGCCGCAAACTTCTATGCAAAGTATGGCTTTACGTTGTCATGAAGCTGAAGTTTCTTTGTCTCTTCTTTGCTAAAGTATTTAGCTTCTTGTGATTCATCACTTGTTGGGTCGGGCCTGAATTCACCAGTTACTTTTGCTTCATACATCAAGAACGCAAACCATTTGAGTATTGGTGATCCTACGTCTTTGTTTATAGACCAAAACGCAGCTGGCTTTTCGCTCATCCATTCTACGCTCATTCCGGTTTCTTCGGCAATTTCTCGAGTTAGTGCTTCTTTAGGGTCTTCGCCATGTTCTAGGCCCCCACCCGGTAATTCCCAGCTTCCGTCCTTTTCGCGCAGTAATAGAATTCGTCCGTCATCGTCTATGATGGCAGCTTTTACTGATATTCGATAGGTGCAGGGTACGTCATTCACGCTACTAACTATACCAAAACCAAAAGACTTCTGGAGAGGCCTTTCCTAATGGCTATGTCGAAGTCGCTAGGCTCAACTTGTATTCAGGCTCGTGGTTTAGGTCCTGTCTTGTGCAGGCTTACCAAGTTTATTGCGGACTTGCTCTAAGAGCTTTTTATAGAGTGATTCATCGTGCTCAGTGGTGTTATATTCCAATACATCATCACCCAGCTGCAAGGAATCCAGTCGGCCGGTCAGTAGCTCATCCTTAAAGTCATCTAGATTGTTTGCTTCGTCATGGCCAGGGTGGCGGTCCAGAGACAGTGCACGTTCTTTAAATCGCACATAAAGCGTTTCTCCATCCGCATTACACTGAATCTGAACAGCTTTAGCGCCAGTAGTATGTAGGATGTGGAGTATTTCACTTTCACTAAACTTCGGATTGAACTTTGCTTCAATAATGCAAGATACGTCCTTGTTAAGGATATCTTCTACTTGGCGCGCTAGCACAAGTGCAGTGGCAATGCCGAGCTCTTTTGAACGCTCGCGATCTGAATATCCAAGCGTATCAAACAGGGCCTCCTTTATGCGATCACGGTGCAGCACTGGCAGGTGTAGATCTTTGGAAAGCCTATCTGCAAGTGTGCTTTTGCCCGAAGCAGAAGATCCGCTAATGATAACCAAATTGGCCATAGTACCCTCCTTAAGTGTCAACTACTTCATAGTCTATAACAATGCCATCAATTCTAACGGAGGGTAGAAGCCTGCTCCCCAGCTCCACCATAATAAGTATGTACACGATATATACTTGTACGTATGAACAAAACCGAGCTTGTCTGGAAAGAGCGTACCTCGGCACTAGAATTCATAGCTTCGGTATGGACGTGTAATGCATCTGAGATCACATCACGGACAGTGCTTGCCGACCCATGTACTTCTATCATTCTGGTAAAAAGTACTGATAGCTCTGAAATACTCTTAAGGGGTCCTGAAACTAAACCGAGGGACGAAATTCTGATGCCTGGTTACACTTGGACGGCGATCCGCTTGCAGCCAGGCGTGCGGCTAAAGAATTTTTCAGCTGAACAATTTACTGACAGTTTCCTAACGGTGCCTGTCGGAGGTAATGCGCAGTTCCAATACGAAGGGGTAGCATTGCCGCTTCCGAGCTTTAACAATGCTGAACAGCTTGTTGAGCAGATGCAGGCGTTAGGTCTTATAAGTGGCCAGGTTGTAGATAGCAAAGAACGTCCCAGGCAAGGTTTATCGTCCAAGAGTTACTCAAGACTTGTAAAGCGTACTACAGGGCTTTCGCCTTATAAATTGCATCAGTTGCAGCGGATACACGAGGCACTGCAACTACTGAAGCAAGGGGCGCCAGCCACAAACGTGGCTGCGGATCTTGGCTTTGTGGACCAGGCGCATTTAACCCGTGCTGCTAAACAATTTTTGGGTCACACACCAAAGGAGCTCCTGAATTTGCCACAAAAACCTTAAAAAATTGTCCAAAATATCCAATAGTTATGACTTGTGATTCGCTATAGTAACGTCCATAAAGGTATAAAGGACAACAGTATGCGAAAAATTATCGTAGTCGAATTCATTACTCTTGACGGTGTCACGCAAGGGCCCGGCGGACCAGAGAAAGATTTTAAATTTGGTGGTTGGAGCACACCGTATTATGATGGCGAGCTCGACGCGCTTGCGAATAAGTATCAACATCCAGCAAAAGATTTACTGCTCGGCAGAACAACATACGACATTTTTGCCTCCTTTTGGCCAGAGCACACAGACATGTGGCCCGGTATTGATGACGTCACCAAATATGTTATGAGCAGCGAACCTGTGAAATCGAATTGGAAGAACACAGTCGTTCTTAAGAATATCAATGACCTCAGGAAGCTTAAAAACTCAGACGGCCCCGCTATTCAGGTAAGTGGCAGTAGTGCTATGGTCCAGACTTTGCTCAAACATGATTTAGTGGATGAGTTCGTACTGATGATCCACCCGTTGACGCTTGGTACAGGCAGAAAACTGTTTGCTGAAGGCACCATGCCTACGGCCTTTAAGCTCATTGAAAGCACCGCAACGCCAAGCGGCGTGATTGTGGCACACTATAAGAAAGCTGGCGAAATTAAGACCGGCACGATGGGAGCTTAGATTGAGAAAAATAGTTGTATTCACGATGCTTACTCTGGACGGGGTAATGCAATCGCCGGGTGGGCCCAAAGAAGATGATTCACATGGTTTTAAATATGGCGGTTGGAGTCCGCCTTTTGCGGACGGAGCGCTCCGTGAAATCATTGACAAAGAAGTAAGTGAACCGTTTGATATGCTACTTGGCGCCAAGACATATCGTGACATATTTGCGCCGGGTTGGTCAAAGCAGTCGGGCACGATAGCTGATGCATTCAACGCGGCAACCAAGTATGTAGTGTCCGGTAGGCCTATAGATTTGAGCTGGAAAAAGTCAGTGCTGATTGATGGCGACGTGGTAGCCAAGATTAAAGCCTTGAAAGAAGAAGATGGCTCGATGCTACAAGTGTGGGGCAGCGGTAATCTTGTACAGACGCTCTTCAAACATGATTTAGTGGACGAGCTGCGGCTCAGGACATTCCCTATTACCATTGGCAGTGGCAAACGCCTTTTTGCTGAAGGCACTACGCCTGCGGCCTTTGAGCTCATTGAAACGGGGGCTTTGTCGAACGGCATTATTATTGCCAACTACAAAAGGTCCGGGGAATTTAAAACGGGAGCATTTGACTTTTAGATATGAAGCAAGAAATTCGTAAACCTATAATGCCCAGGTATCTGTTATGGGCAATCCTAGTGCTTGTGCTGCTAGCCGACGCGGTTGATGTGATCGACGGCACGGTCATGAACATCGCAGCGCCTACTATTGCGCGTGAGCTGGGCGGTGGCGTGGACCTCATCAAATGGTTAGGGCCGGCTTATATGTTGGCTATGGGTGTTTTGCTGTTGGTTGGCGGACGACTGGGCGACAAGTTCGGCCAGCGCAAGCTCTTTCTCATCGGTATGGGCGGTTTTACTTTGGCTTCAGCAGCCGCGGGGTTTGCACCCGACCCCACTTTGATCATCCTTGCTCGCATTGCCCAAGGGGCATTCGGGGCGCTGCTTATTCCGCAAGGGATGGCGATTATGACGAAAGTGTTTGACCAAGATATGCTCGCCAAAGCGTTTGGGCTGTTTGGTCCGACACTCGGTATTTCCAGTGTAATCGGTCCGGTTTTGGCGGGGTTCATCATCAACGCGAACCTCTTTGGTTTGTCTTGGCGGCCGATCTTCTTGCTAAATATTGTCCTAGGCATTTTTGGGCTAGTTTTGGCCGCAAAGATTTTGCCGCGGGATAAGGGTGACCGGTCTATCATGATCGACATTTGGGCTTCTGGCCTTCTTGGGACCATGATGCTTGGGCTATTGTATGGTCTGATTGAGGGCTCGACCAATGGCTGGACAGCTATTCCCGTAGCTTCACTTGTTGCTGGTGTCTTGTTCTTTGCCGCTTTTGTTTATCGCCAACGCACAGCGGCTCAACCGCTTATTGTACCCTCACTGCTTCAAAACCGCGGCTTCACTTCTGGAATGCTCGTGGGCTTAGTGACGTTTGCGGTGGGGACGGGATTGTTCTTTGTGCTGTCTCTGTATATGCAGGAAGGATTGCACGCCAGCCCGCGTAGCGCCTCGCTGAATATGATTCCACTCACAGCGGGGCTCATTATTGCCACGTTTGCTGCTATGGGCGGTTTAGTAGCTAAGCTTGGTCGCAAACTTGTGTTTATTGGTCTTGGCATTAGTCTTGCCGGTAGCGGTTTGGTACTGGCGCTTGTTAGCCATTTTGGGGCAGCCCTAAGCCTCTGGGCGTTGACGCCGACATTCGTCATTATTGGTGTGGGTATGGGTTTGTGTTTTACGACTATCCCCACCGTTGCTCTTGGTGATGCTAAGCCCCAAGAGGCTGGTAGTGCCAGTGGCTCACTCAGCTCAGTGCAGCAATTGTCTTCGGCCATCGGTTCGGCTGCGGTGACGTCGGTGTTCTTTGGAACTGCAGCATCTAGCATGGTTCACGCCATGAAAGTCACCTTGATTGTCGTGATGGGCGCTACGGCCCTTAGTATTCCGTTCGTTGCTCTGATGCCTCGCAAGGCACTAGCAGAACCTGC
>CAYZGW010000006.1:8151-55359 GCA_964478195.1 uncultured Candidatus Saccharibacteria bacterium | reverse complement strand
ACGACCTTTGGCTCCGCAAGCCAACGCTCTATCCAGCTGAGCTACGGGTGCGTATGCATTTATAAATGCAACAGGGGTAATTCTAGCACAGACTGCATTAAAAAGCTAGTCTGTGGCACGATGTGTCTAATCTGTTACAATAAACTGCAGCCCAGCAGGTGAAGGCTGACTTTTATTAGCGGTACAATATATCTGATTGGATGGCGTCTTGGAGAGGTGACCGAGTGGTTGAAGGTGCCGCTCTCGAAAAGCGGTGTGCGGTTAGCCGTACCGAGGGTTCGAATCCCTCCCTCTCCGCCATATAAAATAGGCCGACTCTACGTTAGCCTATTTTATATGGCGGCATTCCTTCAACTGTCTTCGTGGTATCATATAAAGGTATCATGAGCTTTGGGTTTTTGTTCGTTAGTTTGGCACTTGCGCTTATCTTGGCGTTTGAAGCCATTATGTTTATTGATGCAGTTCGTAATCCACGCTTTACAGACACACAAAGGCTGCTGTGGTGTGCAGGTATGCTACTCGCGCATCCTTTTGTGGCTATTGCCTATTACGTGCTTGAATATCAGAATAGCGGGCGATAAAAATCATGCAAGATTCTGTTTTTACGAAGATTATCAAAGGAGAAATCCCTTGCTACAAAGTCTATGAAGACGCAAACACCTTTGCGTTCCTAGACATAGAGCCCTACTTCCCTGGTCATACGTTGGTTGTGCCCAAATTACAGATAGAAAAATTTGATGACTTGCCTGATGAAGACTATCAGGCGTTATTCGGCACCGTGCGTAAAGTTACGAAGCAGCTGAAAGCTAAACTTGGCGTTGAGCATGCGATTGTGCAGATCTTCGGATTTGATGTACCGCATGTGCATGTGCACATTATGCCTACTGATGATTCACGGGCATTTTATCGTGCGGCTGCAACCCGTGTGACCGGAGAGCCGTATCCTTACCAGCCTACCCCCGAAGAGTTTGCGGAGATCGCTAGGAAAATACGAATGGAGGATGTGTTATGAGTGCAGCCGTAACTGCCTTAATTTTTGCTGTGGGTCTTAGCGGTTGGGTATTTGCAAAACTGCATAGCCGGACCGGCTATGGCAACAGCCAAGCTGCGCTTACTGGTGCCGGTGTAACATTTGTGGCAGCATTTATTGTAGCGTTTACTCTGGCACATCAATTCTTACACTAAAACTAACCGTTTCCGGCTATTTATACTAGCGTAAGCAGGTTGCAGCTGGTACAATACGGCCATGGATGTGGGCGGAAGCTTGACCGAGGAAAAGCAGCTTGGCCGTGTAGTCGCGGCGGCACGAAAAGCTGCAGGCTTAACGCAGCAAGGTTTGTGCTATAAGTCTGGCCTTAGCTATTCAACGCTGGCTAAAATTGAGCGTGGCGCTATTCGGGCGCCATCGGTGTTTACGCTGAAACATTTGGCGAGCACGCTTGGCGTGAGTCTGGATGACCTACTGCGCGACGTGTCTGGTGATGCACGTTCGGTTGCTGCCGTACCCGAGCCGGCCGGTAAGAAAGTTACCAAAAATGGCGTACGGTTTGTCTATTTTGATATGAATGGCTGTTTGGTACGCGGCGCTACTAACCGTGCAGTTGCTATGCTTTCCGAAGAAAGCGGTGTGCCGGTTGAAACAATCGAGACGCTGTACTGGCAACACAACAACGCCGTGTGTCGTGGTGACGTAAGTATTGATCAGCTTAATACCGTGCTGGCTGAACGCCTCGGCATGATGGTGGATTGGAATAAGTACTATTTGCAAGCTGTTGAGGCAACACCAGGTATGTTTGAACTAGTGACATGGGCGGCCGAAAATTATGACATAGGTATCCTGACTAACGCTATGCCAGGCCAGGTGAGCCCAATGCTTGCTTCGGGCATATTACCCAAAGTTCGCTATACGTCAATTATCGACTCATCAGAAGTGCATGCACTCAAGCCGGAAAATCGGATGTATGAGATCGCCGCCGAGCATGCTGGCGTGCCGCCGCACGAGCTATTGCTCGTGGATGACGACCGGGTTAATTTGGGAGGCGCTGCCGAACTGGGCTGGCATACCATGGGTTTTGATGCCTATCACCCTGAAGAGTCTATAGTGGCAGTTAGTACTGCCTTGCAACCGGCTGAGTGATACCTTTTTGCCTAAGGCACTAGGTGATTAGACGGCTTGGAATCGAGTTAATTCGCTGTGCAAACGCTCAAGCGTCGCCTCTGCCTCGGCTAGCTGCTCTTTGGTTTGCTCAACTACCGCTTTTGGGGCGTTAGTCGTGTAACTCTTGTTGCTCATACGGCCACGGAGCTGTACTAATACACGCTCCTGGGCGGTGATTTGCTCGGTTAGTTTGTCGGCATAGGCCTTGAGCATTCCGGTGTCAACGTCAAGCCAGCAGCGGTATGGCGTGCCAGTAAGTTGCAAACCTGAGCCGCTGCTTACTTCGCTGACGGCGTCAAGGCTACCCATACGCGCAAGTATGGCCGCATTGCTTGATAGGAACGGCACGTCGGTGTAGTACAAAGTAGGTTTGGCTAGGCCGAGCTGCTTTACAAGTGTTCGGGTTTCGGTGATGATTCCTCTCAGCGCCTCAAACTCATTGGCAGCTTTCTTATTTCCCTTTTGTGGCTTTGGCCAGCTACTGGTGATAAGCAAGCTATCGGTACCGCTGTAGAGTGTTTGCCAGATGGTTTCGGTTACAAATGGTGCAAATGGATGCGCAAGCTTCAGGATAGTCTCTAGTATGTAGCCGAGCAGTTCCCTGCTCTGTTGACTCTTGCTGGCTTCGATATACCAGTCGGCCACGTCATCCCAGATGAAGTGGTAGAGTACGTCGTAGGCTTCGCTAAAACGGTAGTTGTCCAAATGGCCGCTAATTAATTCTGTCGAATGTTGTAGTCTACGCAACACCCAGTGGTCGGCGTTTGTGGACGGCTGTGGCGTACTGCCAGGAGTGTAATGGTCACCCAGGACACCCTCCACATAGCGGGCAATGTTCCAAAGTTTGTTGCAGAAATTACGATTGGCCTCTACCTTGCCCCAGCCCCAGTTCTGATCGTTGCCAGGCGTAACGCCCATGATCAGTGCCATACGTAGTGCATCGGTACCGTATTTAGGAATGACATCCAGCGGATCAATGATGCTTTCAGGCCGACTCTTGCTCATCTTCTTGCCATCCTCGGCGCGTATCAAGCCGTGTAGGTAGACCGTTTTAAAGGGTATTTGTCTGGTGGCGTAGGTAGTGGAAAGGATCATGCGGGCTACCCAGAAGAACAGAATGTCCCAGCCGGTTTCCATCACGCTGGTTGGATGGTAGGCTTGGAAGTCTGGGCTCATGCGCAGCAGATCGTCAAGGCTAAGGCTGTAGTCTTCTGCAAGTGCAGGGTCGATTAACGTGCTCCATGTCCATAGTGCCGAGCTAAACCAGGTGTCGAGTGTATCCGGGTCTTGTTCCCACTCGTTCCAGCCCTCACTTTCGTTGTCCTTGGGTGGCTGTAGGCCTACATAGGTTTCTATCGTGCCATCGGTATGTGTACGATACCAGGCTGGTATGCGGTGTCCCCACCAGATCTGACGGCTAATGCACCAGTCACGTAGGTTATCGATCCAATGGAAATAAATCTTTTCAAAGCGCTCCGGCATTAGTTCGATGTCGTTCTCGCGGATTACGCTCTGTAGAACCTGCTTTAAGCTGCGCCTCTTCCCTTTCCACTCCACCACTTCTTTATTGACATCGATAAACCACTGTAAGCGAATTTGTGGCTCGATAATCCCCTTCCCTCGCTCGTTGCGGGCAATGTTGTGGACATAGTTGTCGTCGATACTAACAACCAGCCCCTTCTCTTCTAGTTTCTGGGCGATTAGTGGTCGTGCTTCAGCAATACCCATGCCAGCGAACTCGCCGGCAACTGGCAATAATTTCCCGTGAAAATCTATAATTTGTTGCTTATCCAGGCCGTGGCGTTCGGCAATCTCGAAATCCACATGGCTGTGCCATGGGGTAATGGTCATAACGCCGGTACCAAACTCCGGATCAACTGATTCGTCTTTGATAACCGTAGCAGTTACGAGACCGTTGATCCACTCGGCCGTAAAAGTGTCACCATGCTTGTATTTTTTGTAGCGCTTGTCGTCGGGGTGCATTACTACGTATTTGTCGCCGAATTTGGTTTCGGGACGAGCGGTGCTGATTTCGAAGGGGCCATACTTAAAAGTATAAAACTTGGTGGTTTCTTCTTCGTAGATTACTTCATCATCAGAGACGTTGGTTTCGAGGTTTGGGTCCCAGTTTACAATGCGATGACCGCGGTAGATCAACCCGTCGTTGTACATCTTGGTAAATACCTCGCCAACAGTGCGGGTTAGCGATGGGTCAAGCGTGTACTTAAGGCGTGACCAGTCGCAGCTAGCGCCCATAGCACGCATCTGACTGAGCATGGTCCCCCTGCTCTGTGCCACAAATTCGCGGGTTCGCCTTAGAAATTCGTCACGGCCAATCTCGTGCTTGTTAGTTCCTTCTTCGGCCAGCTTTTTTTCGATAAGTGCGTTTACTGCTAACGCGGCGTGGTCTGTGCCGGGGAGCCATAAGACATCCTTGCCTTGTAGTCGCTGGTAGCGGGCCATAATGTCTTGCAGTGTCAAAAAAACGGAGTGGTGTATGCCTAGTGTTCCCGTCTCGTTGGGCGGTGGCATGGCGATGCTGAAGTGTTCTTTAGTGCTAGTTGGATCAGCGGTGAATGCCCCGCTCTTTTCCCAGAGTGCGTAGATGTCTTTTTCGTACTCGCTAGGCTCGTAAGTTTTGGGTAGTTGCATCAAGAAATTCCTTTATATAACAGTGGTAGCTTTGGATGGTCGAAGAGAAGTTATAGCCCCCGAGGGACATCGGACCGAATGGAACCAACCACCAAAAGAATTTTAAACATGATATTAGTATATCACCTCTGTTATCTTCACGCAAAACCGCACAACTTTTCACGTGAATTATTAAAGAGTAAACAGGGCGAAGCGATGCTTACATGCTTAAATTTGGAACGATGTCGAGTGTGTAAGGGTCAGCAGTGGGGCGGCCACGCATGGCGGTGAAGCAGCCAAGCGTGGCAATCATAGCGCCGTTATCGGTGCAAAGTTTGAAGTCGGTGTAGTCAATAGGAATGGGCAAGCGTTCGGAGAGTTGGCGGCGCAGTTCGCTATTTGCGGCAACACCTCCGGCGATAACTACCGACTTAGGCTTAAACTCTTCAAAAGCAAGCAGAGCCTTATCGACTACCGTTTCTATGGCTAGGCGTTGGAAGCTGGCAGCAATATCAGCCTTCTGAGCGTCTGAAAGACGCTCAGGCAGCTCGCGGCTAGGTAGGGTGAAGTCGGCACCGACTGCCGCTTGCGCGGTGCGCAAAACAGCGGTTTTAAGGCCGCTAAAGCTAAAATCATATTTGCCGGCAAGCTTTGCCTTGGGAAAAGCGTAGGCATAGGCGTCACCTTCCAGCGCCTTTTTGCTAACGCTGGGGCCGCCAGGGTAGGGGAGGCCAATGATCTTGGCGACCTTATCAAATGCTTCGCCTACTGCATCGTCCTGTGTTTGGCCAAGTAAGGTGTAATCAAAGTGATTACGGAATAGCGCAAGTTGGCTATGGCCTCCACTCACAATCAGGGCGAGCACGGGGAACTCGGGCTGCTTGGCTGGCAGGACGTAGTTGGGCAGGGAAGTCTTGGTAATAAAATTCGCATACACATGACCCTCAACATGATTGATGGCATAGAGTGGCTTATTTTTGGTAATCGCTAGTGTACGGGCGCTCAGGACACCAATAAGCAGCGAGCCGCCCAGTCCTGCACCGTGCGTAACCGCGATAGCGTCAATGTTGTCCCATGTCATATGAGCTTCATCCAGCGTCTGCTCGATTACGGGCATAATGGCTTCAATGTGGCTGCGGGCGGCAATCTCTGGCACTACACCACCATAAACGGCATGCAAATCCATGCTGCTAGCTACAATATTACTGTGCAGTTTATAGCCATCTTCTACGATGGCGGCCGCTGTTTCGTCGCAGCTGCTCTCGATGCCTAATACTATCATCAGTACCAGTGTAGCAAATAAGTACCGAGCTGCCAGGTTGGTCCTAATCGACAGAGTATAAAATTGACAAAACACGAGTTTTTTGCTACAATATCCCTAATACAAGCTGAACTAAAAAAGAATTTCTATAGCTATGTTTGTCACTCCAGAACTCCCAGCGCCAGGCCCTCACGTACTTGAGGCGTATGACCCAGTTGTCGAAGATCAATACCTCGATATTGTAAATTTGAAGCCGGCATCGCTGCCTGAAGCTCATAACGCGGTAGCTCAAGCGAGGGCCCTTAGTGACCGCTTGCATGGCATGGCCGACGTAAGCGGGGGACTCTTAGGTCGAGTTGACCATCAAGCTGACGAAGGTCTCGGATTTTATCGACGGTCCCCGGAAAGACTTGCCGAGCTTGACGAAGTAGCGCATGGTAGCCGTCCTGGCGAGGTTGAAGAAGAGGACTGGCGAGATAATTTTAGCGCTGAAGATAAGAGAGAAATCGCTCAGGATGCTAAACGTGAAATTCGCCTGGACAGAGATGTTGCGCGGTATCAGAAAGTTGATAAAGTTTCAGATATTGTAAAAGTAGATGCCCTTGGTAGGGGTCACGAACCAAAGCCAAGTGGTAGGCTGCTGTCTTATGAAGTAATGGACCAGATTGATGCCCACCAAGAGCAAGTCCGTGAAGGCATAGGCCTACGTGCTCGTGCTGCTGACGCAATAAGCCGGGCGGTGCTTCCTTCGCCCGAACCTTACAAGATTGTGGGCATAGAACAGCCTGTTGATCTGCGTCAGCCATTTGGTGGTTTAGATCCTGAATTGCGACAGCACTATCTAGCACTTAGATACGCTAAGGCGCTTCAATCTGCTGTGAATCCTGTACCTATGGATGGAGCTGCTCCACGACCAGTTGAACGCTTGCTTGATGGCCCGCTTCAGGAATACCTAAATGGGCATGATACAGATGATGGTCTACCGGCAGATCGAGCGAAACGTGCCAGGATCATACAGGATATGGCTGCATATCTTGGTAGAAGCCTTCCTAAAAAATAGCCTACTCATAGGTTAAATAAGTATGTAAACGAGAGGATGTGTGGGTTCCCTCTCGATTTTTTGTATACTGATAGGAACATGAGTCTGCGCAGCGTTATTAAGCAACTAATCCCAAAGACTGTTTTTACGGCTGCTGCGCCCTATGGACACCTGGCTGAAGCAGTAGTTTACAACTGCATGTATGGTTTTCCTGCGCGTGGCATGAAGGTGGTTGGCATTACCGGCACCAACGGCAAAACAACTACTAGCTTCATGGTGCACCGGATGCTCAGCGAGGCCGGGTATAAAACGGGCCTTATGACGACGGTAGCGTGGGCGATCGGCGATGAGGTACGGCCGCAAACGCAGCATATGACAAACGTGCCGGTGCCCTTGCTGATGAAGCGCCTCAAACAAATGAAGGCCGAAGGGGTGGAGTGGCTGGTGCTGGAAACGACCAGTCACGCACTGGTGCAATATCGGACCTGGGGTGTATCCTACAGCATTGCCGTGCTTACGAACATTACGCGTGAGCACCTGGATTATCACAAGACGTTTGAGCGGTATGTGGCAGCTAAGCAGCGCTTGTTTAAGCTGGCTCAGCGGAATACTAAGGGTCTACAAATGGGTATTGCCAATGCGGACGATCAGAACGGGGCGAGTTTTGCATCCGAAACACAGAATTCGATTTTATATGGCATTGAGGCAGGAGAGGTACGGGCCACTAACATTCGGATGACGACTCAAGGTATACGCTACGACGCAGTTTTTGCAGATGAGACATATCATATAACTAGCAAGTTACCCGGAAGTTTTAACGTGTATAACAGCTTGGCCGCTGTTTGTGTTGGTAGGGCCATTGGGCTGGACAGGCAGCAGATAGAGCAGGGAATTGCGGCGCTGGAAGGTGTTGCAGGACGAATGGAAGCGATTGACGTTGGACAGAAGTTTGCCGTAATTGTGGATTATGCGCATACGCCTGACGCGCTGGAGAATGTGTTATCGACACTGCGAGAGTCAACAAAAGGTAAACTAATGGTTGTATTTGGTGCCACCGGCGACCGTGATAAAAGTAAGCGTGAGCCGATGGGTGAAGTAGTGGCTCGTCTTGCCGATCGGATTTATCTGACAGATGATGAAACGTATACCGAAGACCCTGATACTATTCGTGCCGCTGTGCACCGGGGTATCGTAAGGGCTGGCGGCAAAGATAAGACAGAAATGATATCGGATCGCTTGGAAGCAATTCGTACGGCTTTTGGTGCGGCTAAGCCTGGTGACACGGTATTGCTTGCAGGTATTGGCCATCAAGATTATCGGGCTATGGGTGGCAAAAAACTGCCCTGGGATGAGCGTGAAGTTGCGAAGAAGATACTCGTCGCACTGAAAAAGAAGTGACATAGTTACATAATTGTGTTATAATTATGTAACTATGTCAGAGGTGTCTACTGTCGTTGGTCTTTCTGATCGTCCTATTACCCAACTTGGTCGGGTGAGCTTCTTATCTAAAAAGTATACTAGGCCCGAATTGTTCTATGGTAATTTCTTATCGTCACGTTTAAAGGCTAAAGTGAATAGCTTGGGGATTGGCGAAGTCTGTATTGATGCCATGCAATTTGGAACACTGACAACCGATGTAGCGAATAATGAGGCGGTGGCAGCCGAATTTGTAGACCTAACTGATATGCTGGGTAAAACGCGTGAGCGGAGTCGAACGCAGGTGCGATTTGGACAGTTAGTTCTTAGCTCTCCGTCACAGGGCCCTAAGACTGCATTAGTAGCAGTTAAATATACTTCACCAACGCTTGCAGCGCGCGAATTTGGTGCAATGACTGCATTTAATACATCTTCGCTTAGTGAAAATGGCGATGTGACGTTCACGCCTCGGGGTTTTGTGCGTGATCCAAATGGCAAAGTTGGCTTAATAACAAATTATAAGATGGACGCCCTAACGTCCGACACTATCCTATGGAACGAAGGAAGAAGTGAACGGCAAGTAGCGGCAGCATTGTCGCATGCCGCTTTTTCTGCTGCCGAGCTGCACATACATGGTAAGGCGCATGGTGATCTTCAAGCTAAAAATGTAGCGGCCAGTCTGAAAGGGAATTGGTACACTGATTTGGAGAGCGCCACCGAGCTGGTTACTAATAGGGGTGTATATGAGCCAAGTGCTCGGCGTCTTATTGCTGATGACATTCATACTTTTCTGACCTACCGTGGGATGAGTAGCCCGGACGATATGGTAGCGGAACAGTTTGCTCGTCCATATGTGGACTTTACGGCAGCGAGCGGCTTGCCTAGTGACCTCGCCCCTACTTACGACACTATTATGTCAATGGCGCGTGAACCGCAGCAGCAGTCTTATTAAAACGCTTGACGGGAGAGTTGGCACTCGGCTATAGTGAGTGCTGATGCGTTAGCAGTCTATGCTATAGAATGCTAATGCTAACTTTGAAATAACGGAGGATAACGCATGAGTGTACCTATTCAGCCGCTGACAGATTATGTAGTGGCAGAGCCAATGGAAGCGGCAACTAAGACGGCCAGTGGCCTGTATTTGCCTGGCGGTGCCCAGGAAAAACCAAAGGTGGTAAAGATTGTGGCCGTGGGCAAGGATGCTAAAAGTGTAAAAGTGGGCGATCAGATCATTTACAAGGGCTACGCCGAGACTTCAATCAAGGTTGAAGGCACTGAGTACATCCTGGTCAAAGAAGAAGATATTATCGCAACGGTAAAGGGGTAATAAACTATGGCAAAGAAAGTTTTTTATGATGATGATGCCCGCCGCCGGATTTTAAGCGGAGCGGAAATCCTGTATAACGCAGTAAAAACAACTATGGGGCCAAAGGGCCGTAACGTGGTTATTAGCAAGTCATTTGGTGCTCCTACAGTAACCCACGACGGTGTAACGGTGGCCAAGGGTGTTGATATTGCTGATGTTGATGACGAGACGTTAGGCTACAAGGTTGGCGCCGAGCTAATTAAGCAAGCTGCCAACAAGATGAACGACGTAGCTGGTGACGGTACTACAACCGTAACTGTTCTGACCTATCACATCTTGAACGAAGCCAATAAGCTGATCGCTGCTGGCCACAACCCAATGCTGCTGCGCAAGGGATTGGAAGCTGCAGCACTTGAAGTGGAAGCGAAGCTGGCGGGTCTAGCTGAAGACATTCAGGGCAATAAGCAACGGGTGGCCGAGGTGGGTACTATTTCGGCTGGCGACGCCGAGATTGGCAAACTGATTAGCGAAGTTATTGAAAAGGTTGGCAAGGACGGCGTGATAACCGTCGAAGAGGGCAGGGGGCTAACGCTCGAGAGCGAAGTGGTGGAAGGCTTTACCTTTGACCGCGGCTTCGTAAGCCCATACATGGTTACGGACACCGGGCGCATGGAAGCGGTTTACGACAAACCAGCTATTGTGATTACCGATAGGAAGGTTTCCAGCATCCAAGAGTTCTTGCCGCTGCTGGAGAAGCTAGCGCAAACCGGTAAGAAAGACCTGGTACTGATCGCCGAAGATGTCGAGGGTGAGGCGCTGGGTACGCTGATTCTGAACCGCCTGAAGGGTGTCTTTAACACCGTAGCTATTAAGGCTCCAGCGTTTGGCGATCGTCGTAAGGACATGCTGAATGACATCGCTATCCTCACTGGTGCCGAGGTTATTAGTGAAGACCGCGGCATGACCTTTGAGAATGTTGGCCTAGAAGTTGTTGGTACAGCCCGCAAGGTGATTGTTACTAAAGACGAGACTACCATTATCGAAGGCGCCGGTGCCACTACAGAAGTCACGGCTCGCATTAAGCAGATACAGACACAAACCCAGGCTGCTACTAGTGAATATGATAAAGAGAACCTGGAGAAGCGCCGTGCAGCGCTTTCCGGCAAGGTTGCGGTGATCAAAGTCGGCGGAGCCACCGAGACTGAAATTGAAGAGAAGAAGTACCGCGTGGATGATGCTGTTGCCGCCGTGAAGGCTGCTTTAAGTGAAGGTATTGTGCCCGGGGGCGGTGTAACGCTCGTTAATTTGGCTGCCACAATCACTACTGACGACGATGACGACTCTGTGGCTGCGGGCAAGGTGCTGCTGGTTAAGGCACTGGAGCAGCCGTTCCGTATTCTGATGACCAACAGTGGTCTGAACGCCGACGAATGGCTGCCGCAGGTCAAAAAAGCCAAAGCTGGCCAAGGTGTTAATGTAAATGACCCAAGCAAACTGGTGGACCTAAAAGTTGTCGGCGTGGTTGACCCTGTAGCCGTTACCAAGCAGGCTGTGCAGAACGCCGCCAGCATCGCTGGTACCAGCATGACCATGGGTGCGCTAGTGGTTGAGGTGCCCGAGCCTAAGGCCGCTGCCCCGGCTGGACCTGATATGGGCGGCATGGGGATGATGTAAAGCCCCCGTGAGGAAACCGGGATAGGTTTCCTCAATGTGCAGGCAAAATGTATTCCATTTTGCCTGCACTGTTCCTTCCTGACAAAGTAAAAATACCCTTGGATTCACTCCAGGGGTATTTTGATTGTCAACCAAATCTATATTGCCAGCGTTTAAGGCTAATGGCCGTCTTTGAAGCCGCCGTAAGGGTTGGCACCGTAACCACCGGTGCTGCCTGATTGATGAGAGGCAAGTGATTTACCTGTTAGGAGTTTAATGACGGTGCCTAGTCCAAATATAGAAGCGATGGCTAAGCCTGACATCCCTAAGAACTCTTTGCGAGAGACTTCTTTTTCCAGTAGGGTAGAGAGTTGTGTGTTCATGATAAGAACCTCTTATTTTTACGTTTGTTTTTGTTTGGGAACTTTTATAGTTTAGATTGTAAGCACAAGCTTGATATGTGTCAAGAAGCCTGAGGTTACGGACATGGCCGCTAGCCCGAAGTAGTAGAAGAATTTACTGGATGAGTTGGCCGCGAAATTGAGCGTACTGACGACGCTGTAGTGTTGTCACATGCTGGCGCGGCCTGGTCACTACCACTTGCTGACTTGTCGCCCCTTCTGTATTGGGCTCGGTGGGGGTTGGAATGGGTTGCGGCATTATATCTGCCGAAAGAGTTTGCAGGGGTAGGGGAGAGTGTAGCGGTGTTAGCTGGCGATTGGCGCGCTCTGCCTGGCGCTGCATGTCCTGCTCGCGCAAGTTGTAAATATGGGCCGGGTCTTTACCTCTATTAATGAGCCAAATCAGCGCTATGCCGAACTGATAGGTGACAATAATAGGGAGCACTACAAGTAGCTGGTCAATGATGTTAGGCGTGGGATTCATAATAAATGCCACAATAAATGCGCCGGTAATTAGATGCCGCTCATACTTGAGTAGCCCACTTGGCTTGAGCGGCTTAATACGGTTGATGCAGAGTAATATAAGTGGCAACTGGAACATCAGGGCCGAGCCGAATAGGTAGAGCGAAACAAACTGTACATAGGCTTGGATTGTTATAAGTGGCCGCACTTGTACGCTGGTAAACTGGTGCAGCAAAAAGTGTAGGGCGCTAGGCAGACCTATAAAGTAGCCAAACAGTACGCCACATATAGCCACAAATCCTGCGGCAGCTGATGCAAGCAGCAGGAAGCGCTGCGTAGTGCTTTTCATAAGCGGCTGCAAAAAGGCTAGTAGCTGGTAAATAATAACTGGAGTAGCAACTACTAACCCAAGGTCCAAGCATACGCCAAAAAGAAAGTTTACGCCGCCCATTGGGGAGGTGTAAATGAAATGCTGGCCATGACTTGGGCGCAGCAAAGTAGCTATGAGCTTTTGTTCGAGCCCATAGGCAATTGCGCTCCCCGCCACAACACAAACGGCGACATATATAAGCCGCCGTCTGAGTTCGTGGATGTGCTCGATAAGTGGAATCTTATCGTGAGGCGCTATGCTAGCTTTCGCTGCGGCCGGTTTCGTTATTCTTTTGCTTTTCCTCATCACCACTTAAACCTTTGCGGAGTTCGCGTGCTGAACTACCAATACTGCGTGATAGTTCTGGTAGCTTCTTGGCGCCAAAAAGTAGCAGCACGATAGCTAGTATGATGAGCAAGTCACCGGTGTTTAAATCCAGGATTGCAAATTGTGACAACATTGTCTTTAATTCCCCTCGCTTCTATTATGCTAGTAGCTAAGGCCATGATATCATAAGCGTATTAAGGTTAACAATGGTTTGAACATGCGAGCACTATTCTACAACCTAGTCTTTGCAAGTGTTTATGGGTCTGGAGCGTACAGCAGCTCGACCTATAACGGAACAGACGGCGGTGCAAGCGCCAGCTCGGGCTCGCTCTCTAACACCGGTATTGCTATCGCGGTTATTGTTACGGCAGCAGCGGTTTTACTGCTTATTGCGTTGGCAGTGCGTATTTGGAAGCGCCCTAGTAAAACAGCTCAATCAACCAAGCAAAGCAAAGATTAGCCAATAAACAGTCGTTGGTCGGTATTGTTTAGATACCATAGCAGCATGACGCTTAAGGCTAGTAGGGCAAGCAATATCCAGAACTTTGTTTTTTCGCTCACGATTGTTTCTCCAGCTTAGCAACAACGACCAGTCGGTTTATGGGGTGCCACAGCGGTGTGCAGGTAAATAGGGTGATTTGGGCGTCAGCCGTATTATTTTCGATAGCAAGATCATCTGGCGAAACTTCCGTAGAATTGACGACTTGATAAGTGTATATTTTGGTATTCCAAACAACACCAATTGTATCGCCGGGTCGTAGCTTATTAAGGTAATAAAAGGCGCCGTGTGGCCCCGTGTATGAAAAGCGGTGAGCCAGAAATACAGTGTTGCCGCCCTTATCAGGAGTGCTGCTGCCTGGCCAGCGCCAGATACCTTGCTTAAGCAAGGTAAACCAGTTCTTTTCGGGTCCTTCTAGCGTGGGCTGGTCAAGCAGTATGGACGGGATGATTAGCTTGTTAGAAGTCTCCGCTGGAGCTCTAGCGGTCGTTGATGCTTTGGACTGTAATAGCTGGGTAAGCTCTGCCCGGCGCGTTGTATGATGAGACTGCCACCAAAAAGTTACTTGCGGCCATACTGGCGCGGCAATAATGTACAAATTTATAACGACAACTCCGGCAAACAATATATTATTCACACGGCGATAGCTTGGTAAAAACAAGCGCATACGCTCTAGCATACGACAAAGATACGTGCACGAGAAGCTATAAGAACGAAGAATCTAGGCGCAGCTAATCTTTGGTCTGTTGCTGAGTAAAGTAGTTAATCTCGTTAATAACGTCGAGTAAGGCCTGGGCGCGGACCTTTTCGTCGGTTATAGACTGTGCGGTGTCGTAAGCGTCTTGGATGAGTGACTGATTGTCGGTGCTCTGGATGAGCATCATAGTAGTGCGGAATTTTTCTTCTGGTGTCTGGTCGAGCTGATTTACCAGCGGCTCAAGTTGAGTGAGTGCTTGCTGCTTAAGACTAAGCAAGTCGCTCGGAGCGCTGTTAGTAGGGTTTGACCCTACTCGCCTTAGATCAGAATGAGCCTCAGGAGTGGTGTCTGGCAGTACTGTTTCGTCGGTGGGGGTTGGCGCGGTAGTATCGGTGAAATCTTGATTGGTTGCGCTAAAGGGCGAAGAATCGTCTGTTGGTTGAACAGCCGGTGCTCCTGTAGGCGCTGCAGTGTCCGCTGCCGTAGTCATTATCTCTGGTGCCGGCAAGCTTGTGGCAGGCTCGTCAAGTGATGCCACGGGCTGGTTTAGTATAGAGGGCTCGGTTGAGTCTGGCGGCATGGGTGGTTCGGCGGGTGCAACAGGTAGGCTAGCGCCTGTTGCAGGATCAACCGCCAGTGGATTAACGCCTACTACAGGGTCTGCAGACGCTGCCTGTACTGGCTGATTCGTATCGTCGTTTTGGTGTCCAAAAAGCATCCCTACCCCCTAAGCAGCCAAATGGCTGTAATCTAATTAGCAACTTTTAGTTACAATAAGTATAGTATCAAAAGCTAGTGGTAAGCAATAGCAGAATGGGAGATACGAATAATGCTTGATGATTTACAAAAAATCCACGAACGTGACGCACATGACGCACTAGGGGTCACTTCCAAGCAATGGCAGCAGGTGGAACATCAGTACGATTTTGGCGGCTGGCAGCCTTCGAGCGAGATCTTGAATGTGGTGCACTCGGGCATGGGTGGCTCAGCCTTGTGGGCACTGCTCAGCCAAAGCTGGCCAGGTTGGCGAGTGCCATTTGAAGTGGTGCGCGGCTACGATGTACCGGCCTATACCGGTGAAAAGACCCTATTTATTGCTTCTAGCTACTCTGGTAACACAGAAGAAACTATCTCCGCCCTACATGAAGCCGAAGCCAGGGGTGCCCAGATCGTCATTATTACGTCTCGTGGCAAGCTCGAAGAAATTGCTAACGAAAAAGGCTATCTACTGATTAAACTGCCTACGGTGATTCCGCCTCGATACGGTTGTTTTTATGGTTTGCGTGGCCTGGTGCAGCTTGGTGAGCATCTGGGGATTTTGGCTCGAGATGGTGCTGCCGACGAGCTAGCCGCTACCAGCGGTTTTCTGAGAGAAAACCTGGAAACTTGGGCGCCTACAGTGCCAACAACTAAAAACCAGGCAAAGCAATTGGCGCAAGAAGTTATGGGCCGTTCACCCGTTATCTATGGCGGTCCGCTATTGGCGCCAGCGGCCCACAAGTGGAAGATTGGTTTTAACGAAAATGCCAAAAATGTGGCCTGGGAATATGCCTTTCCAGAGTTCAGTCACAACGAGTTTACGGGTTGGACAGCCCAGCCGGTCGAAAAGCCCTATACAGTGTTCTATCTACAGTCGTCATTTGATAACGACCGGATTAAAAAGCGCTTTATACTGAGCGATAAATTCTTAAGTGGTCGTTGGCCCTCGCCCGAGCGAGTAGAGGCTCAGGGCGATACCGAGCTGAAACAATTGCTTTGGACAGTGTCTCTCGGTGATTTTGTCAGCCTCTACACTGCATTTCTAAACGGTGTAAGCCCCATTGATTTGGGCGACAAAGACATCATCGAAAAGTTTAAAAAGGAATTGAACGCGTGAGTGCGGACAAAATACCAGTCTTTGATTCTAAAGATTTTGATATTACGCCGTATGTGCGGCGAATTGAAAAGCCGTGGGGCTATGAGTTGCATTGGGTACCCGAAGGTGCGCCCTATATGGGCAAGGTGCTACACATTAATGGTGGTGCGCGGCTGAGCTTACAGGTACATGATGAAAAACAGGAAAGTTGGTTCTTGATGAATGGCAAAGCTGCCGTGATTTGGGAGGACGCTGCCGGTGAACTGGTGGAGACAGAGCTTCAACCGGGGCAAGGGTATAGTACTAAAATAGGGCAAAAGCATCGTCTAAAAGGTCTCACTGACACTGACGTCTTAGAAGTATCAACGCCTGAGGCGGGCACTACTTGGCGACTAGAAGACGATTATGCCCGTCCCAATGAAACTCCCGAGCAGCGCAAAAAGGAACGCAGCGAATAGGCGTTAGGACAGCCGCAGCAAACTCGCAGCTTCGTCTGGCATAGTAGCTAGCGTAAATGGGAACGTGTACATGAAAATTTTAGTTGTAGAAGACGAAACAAAAATTGCACAGAGTTTGCAGCGCGGTCTGCAAGCCGAAGGCTACGTGGTGGATATTGCCGAGGACGGAGACATGGCTGAGACACTGGCTAGCGCTACGGTGTATGATCTGGTGCTGCTAGATTGGATGATCCCCGGAAAGTATGACGGTCCTGGACTAATACAGCTGTGGCACGATCAAAAGCAATTTATGCCCATCTTAATGCTGACCGCTCGTGGTACCATTGGTGACCGCGTCCATGGCCTTGACACAGGCGCAGACGACTATCTGTCAAAGCCATTTAGCTTTGATGAGTTGTTGGCTCGAATCCGAGCACTGTTACGCCGCCCAGTAGCGGGTGTGGGCACTAGCTACACTATTGGTGACGTGGTCATTAATAGTGTTAGTAAAACAGTCACTAAAGCTAACAAATCAGTGCATTTAACCGCTAAAGAGTTCCAGCTACTAGAATATCTTGCGGCGCACCGTGGTGAGGTGCTTAGCAAAGATCAACTGCTTGACCACGTGTGGGCTGACGATTCCAGGGTGCAGCACAATACTGTAGAAACCTTTGTAGCTAACTTGCGTAAAAAGATTGATAAACCTGGCGGCGAGAACATCGTGCGGACGGTGCGCGGCTTTGGGTACAGTGCGGTATAAAAACAATGGAATTGCCACAGTTTACCTTTTCGCGCACTGATTTGTTTCATTCGGCCCGCCTAAAGTTGACGG
This sequence comes from uncultured Candidatus Saccharibacteria bacterium, assembly GCA_964478195.1. Taxonomy (GTDB): domain Bacteria; phylum Patescibacteriota; class Saccharimonadia; order Saccharimonadales; family UBA4665; genus JAJZCD01. The sequence goes on along the minus strand of CAYZGW010000006.1, from coordinate 38,015 downwards.
CCTTTTACTTCGCTGTTTTACTGGTGCTGTGTTTGCTGCTGACGTTTGGTATGCATGCCTTTACCGACCATGAGTTAAATCGCAGCGATGACGCTCGTTTGGGTGCGGTGCATCAGTTGTTTCGGCGCTATGGTGGTCTTGACGATGGTGCCGCTTATGAGCCCGGCGATCGATATTTTGCCAGCGCGCAACAGCGCCAAGCAGATGTTACCAGGCGGCATCTGAACGAAGATTATCTGCTGATTGATCTGGGGCTATTAGCTGTAGGCGCTGCAGTAAGTTATTGGTATGCTGGCTGGACGCTTCGGCCCATAGAGGAAGCGCATGAGCAACAGAAACGTTTTACTTCTGATGCTAGCCACGAACTGCGGACACCGCTCGCTAGTATGCAGCTGGAAAATGAAGTCTTTTTGCGCCAGAAGCATTTTAATGAACACGAGGCGCGGGCACTCATAACCAGTAACCTAGAAGAGGTCGCTCGCTTGCAGCGCCTAGCCACTAGTTTGTTGGCACTTAATACCTATGAGCACGGAGATGTCTCTCATGCACCAATAGTGATTGGGGATGCGGTAAAAGACGCTATTAGCCGGGTACAGCGTAACCGCGAAGCTAAGAGGGTAAGGTTTATTCAGGATATTATGGCGGCGCAGATTGACGTGAACCGAGAAAGCATCGTAGAGTTACTGACTATTCTGCTTGATAATGCTGTTAAGTATGGACCTAAAAATGGCACAGTAGAGATTAGCGGGTCTATGCATGACGAAGCGTATGTATTAACGGTGCGTGATCACGGCCCTGGTATTGCCGAGGCAGACTTGCCGCACATCTTCGAGCGGATGTACCGCGGCGACAAAGCTCGTAGCAGCAAGGTCGCGGGGCATGGTATTGGACTGAGTTTAGCACGACAAATTGCCAAGGCTAACGAAACAATACTTACTGCCGGCAATGCTGCAGGTGGCGGTGCAGAATTTACTCTAACCTTTGCCTAAAGTACATGCTGATATACTAGAGCTATGCAAAAGCGTCGGCGCTTCAGCCCCCGTGAGCGTGTGGTGATTAGTGTAGTAGAACTAACTGCTGTGAGTGCTGTGTTATTTGTGGCAGGCGCAGTAACGAACCATAGCTTGCAGTTCGATTATTTGCTATGGAATCTGTTTTTAGCTTGGCTACCGCTTCTAACTACGCTGTGGCTGATTAAGATGCTTCGGATACGCCACTGGAGTAGTTGGAGTATGCTTGGCGTAACATTACTCTGGCTACTACTTCTCCCCAACAGCTTTTATATGATTAGTGACTTCGTGCACATACAAGACGTGCTAAGACATAATCTCCTATATGACATTGTGATGTTTACGACCTTTATCTTTACGGGGGTGTTACTAGGGTTTAGTAGCCTCTATATGGTAGATGCCGAACTACGAAAGCGGATGTCTCTGCGCTCTTCTAGCAGTATCATCGCGGTTATTTTGGTGCTCTGTAGCTTTGCAGTTTACTTAGGTAGGGATCTACGCTGGAACAGTTGGGACGTGTTAGTGAATCCGGCGGGTATTTTATTTGACCTTTCCGATCATTTTATTCATCCATTGCAGCATGGCGATATGTTTACCATTACGGCTAGCTTTTTTGTACTGCTAGGCAGTTTGTATGTAGTAGGCTGGCAGCTGAGCGAAGCTACCCGGCATGACAAGAGTGGTGATCTGTTATAATCTATATCTGTTATGAAGCAGGAACTAGAGCGGGCCATTACTAAAGCAGTAAAAGATTTGTTTGATGTGGACGCCCATGTAGAACTAACACGTCCCGATGAACAATTTGGTGATTACGCTACCAATGTGGCTTTGCCATTGGCGAAGCAGCTGGGTAAAAACCCGCGCGAAATCGCTAATGCGATCGCTAAAGAGTTACCGGGGCTAGGTCTGCTCGCCAAATCAGAGGTGGCGGGACCTGGGTTTATTAATCTGACTCTTAGCGACCACGCGCTTGCTGGGATGCTCAAAGACGAAGCTGCTGTTGCCGGGTACAGCGGCAAGTTGGTGGTACTCGAATATTCCGATCCCAATCCGTTTAAAGTTCTGCATGCCGGGCATCTGTATCAAACAATCTTCGGTGAAGCCCTGGCCAGTCTACTAGTCCGGGCGGATGCTGCCGTGCACCGGGTAAACTTTGGCGGTGATGTGGGCCTGCACGTGGGTAAAACCATGTGGGCGATTGTACAGGACTTGGGTGGTGAAAATCCTAAGAAGCTGGATGATATCGTCAAGGCTGAACGATCAGAATGGATGGCTAGATGCTATGTAAAAGGCACCAATGCATACGAAGAAGACGAGGTGGCCAAACAGCAGATTATCGACCTGAACAAGCGAATTTATCAGATTGCGGCGGGTGGCGATCACGACTCGCCGCTCGCGCAAATTTATTGGATCTGCCGTCAGTGGAGCTATGATTATTTTGATGAGTTTTACGCCAGCGTTGGTACGCATTTTGAGCGCTACTATCCCGAGAGCGAAACAGCTCCATTGGGTATAGCCGCAGTAAAAGAGCAGCTGGAGAAGGGTGTCTACCAGGAAAGTGACGGTGCCGTGGTCTTTAAGGGTGAGCCTTACGGCCTGCACACGCGGGTGTTCATTAACTCGCACGGGCTGCCGACATACGAGGCAAAAGATGTGGGCCTGACACTTGCCAAATGGCGTGATTATCACTTTGACAAGACCATTATCATCACTGGTAACGACATCATCGAGTACATGAAAGTGGTCATGAAGAGCATTGAGCAGTTTGAACCGGAGCTCATCGCCCGTACCGAGCACTTAACGCACGGGCAGGTGAAACTGCGCGGCGGTGTTAAGATGAGCTCGCGCAAGGGCAATTTCCTGCGGGCGGTTGATGTACTGGATATGGTGGCTGATGCCAGCCAAGAGACTACGGGCGAACGCAACAATGATGTAGCGTTGGGCGCTATAAAATACGCCTTTTTGAAGCAGCGTGTCGGGCCAGACATCATTTTTGACCCTAAAGAGTCGGTGGCTATTGAGGGTAATAGCGGGCCGTACCTGCAATATGCTCACGCCCGGGCTTGCAGCATTCTGGCTAAAGCGGCTGAACACAAAAGTACAGAGCTTGCCGATTTAACACCAGATGAACGTAGCTTGCTGCGCAAGATCACCGAATATGCCGAAGCAGTCGAGAGGGCTACAAATGAACTCATGCCGCACCATATCTGCACCTATTTGTACGAGCTTGCTCAAAAGTTTAATCAGTTCTATGAACATAATCGGGTAGTTGGCGACGAGCGCCAAGCAGTACGGCTGCAACTTGTTAGCTATTATGCTACTACGCTTAAGAGCGGGCTGACATTGCTGGGTATCACTGCGCCCGAGCGTTTGTAGACCCTGCACACAAATAATAAAGAGACCGTTTTCGACCTGGCAGACTAATTGTCGGTCTGGTTGCACCCCCTCCTTATTATTTGTATGCAAGGCCCCCTCTTGTCACACTAAGGTTCAAATGGCGTACAATAGTACTTGATGGCAAAAGCGCAGAAGACGGAATCGGTTGACGTTGTTGCAACCCGTGAGGGCGTGCAGGTAGTGCGTCGTCCAAATCGCCGGCGTAAAGGCGTGACGGTGTTGCTGGATTCGGATGACATTTTACGCGAGCAAGTCGGTGGCTTTACTAACTTTATACGTGAATACGCAGTGGTTGGCCTGGCTGTTGGTTTTATTATTGGCCAGCAGGCTAACGCCGTTATGAAACAACTGGTTGCTAGTTTTGTAGACCCTTGGCTTCGCGTGCTGTTTGGACCAAGTCTAGAGAAGCGGGTTATTATTTTGCATCACGAAAGCACTCCTGTTGAAATGCCCTGGGGGGCGTTTGTCTACGCTTTTATAGAATTTTTTTGTGTTGCCATCATTATTTATCTGGTGGTTAAACTACTACGGCTTGATAAGCTCAAAAAACCGAAGGAAAAATAGCAACATGTCAGAATTTTCTGATGAAGAACTTCGTAAGCGTCTAACGCCAGAACAGTACCACGTGCTGCGCGAACATGGCACCGAAACGCCTGGCACTGGCGAATTACTTTATAACGAAGCAAAAGGGGAGTATCACTGCCCGGTTTGCAAATCTCTACTCTTTACCAGTGATGCGAAATACGAATCAGCCATGCCAGGCTTAATCGGCTGGCCAAGTTTTAGCGAAGCGGCTAGCAACGAGGCACTCAAGCTTGTGTCAGATGATTCACTTGGTATGCGTCGCACCGAAGTCTTGTGTGCAACCTGCGGCAGCCATCTAGGTCATGTATTTGATGACCCTAGTTCGCCAAATGGCCAGCACTATTGCATCAATTCAGCAGCTTTGGAATTTACCAAAGCAAAAGCTTAGCAGCTCGTGCCCTCGTAGTATTTATCGCCCCAAGCGGCCATCTGCCGTAAAACAGGTTCTAGGTCGGCCCCTTTGGTGGTTAGGGCATATTCAACGCGTGGAGGTACTTCGCCGTAAACGGTTTTAGTGATGATGGCGTGCTTTTCTAAGTCGTCCAGCCGCTGGCTCAGTGTGCGTGGATTGATACTGCCCACCGACTTTTCCAACTCACCAAACCGCTTCGGCCCTTCGGTTAAATCGCGCAGGATAAGGGCGGTCCACTTGTTGCCGATGATTTCCATGGCCGAGGCTATACAGCCAACTTTGGGCTCCAGTGCTGATTCTGTATCTGATATATTCATACTTTACTTTGTATAGCATTAGGGTCTATACTAATTACTATACAAAGTATACCATAAGGAGGATATAAGATGAAAATTGCAGTTATAGTAGGTGCTACGCGCGAAGGTCGTGTAACGGACAAGTTGGCTCTGTGGGTGGCTAAAGAAATGGCGAAGCAGGCCGAGACAGAGGTGCTTGATCTGCGCGATTATCCAATGCCGTTTTTTAATGAAGCCAAAAGCCCGCGCTACAATCCGGAGCGCAAGGCTGTATCAGAAGTACAAAAGTGGCTCGATAAGATTGCCGAGTTCGATGGCTATGTGTTGGTGACGCCAGAATATAACCGTTCTATGCCGGCGGTGCTCAAGAACTCGCTGGATTATCTAGATTATCAGATGGAGCAAAAGCCGGTGGCGCTTATTGGCCACGGCTCAACCGGTGGTGCGCAGGCAATTGCCAACCTGCGAATGGCACTGCCAGGTGTGGGTGCGATTAGTGTCCCGCAAGCACTATTTTTTACAGATAAGATTGGCGAAACAATTGACGACGAGGGTATCTTAACGGCGGAGCTTGCCGATATGCCCTATGGTCCACAGGCTACGCTGAAGTCAGCAGTTGATTCGCTGCTGTGGTACGCGAATGCACTTGCTGCTCCCCGCAAGTAACAGAGAACTGTACAGTTGTCGGCTCCACACAGGGGCTGTGGCTTGTGCAGGACTTAAAGCTTATTTAGCTGTTCAGCGAGTTCGGCGGTAATGCGCTCGGCTTCAAGAAATGCTTCCCAGGCCTTGCTGCTCAGGTCGAGGCCCAGATTGGATTGTACACTGGCTATGCTGAAGCCATCTGGGCCCGCACCTGCAAGTGTATATTCTACAAAACGTGGGTTGATCTGCTGTAATTCGTTGATTCTTTCAGCATAGGTAAGGCGAAGTTGAGATAGGGATTCTCGGTAGCCAATTTCTTGTTGGCTTCGTAGGGTTATAGCCTCTTCCTCGGCAATCTCAGCATTATCCGCTTGTGAGGTGTGGCAGTCGGCAGTAGCAAGTTCAGTGGCTTCTTGGAAAGCACGCCAATTGGCGGCACTTTGCGTCTCAAGTGTTTCCGCTATAGCTAGAATGGTAGCCTCGTCAAGTGCGGCGTAGCCGAGGCCAAGTAGTCTGCGGTCAGGTGAGGTGTGTTCCTTGCCGGCTTCATCTTTACCAAGTCTTCGTAACGTCAGCTCAATAGCACCGTCTGTACCGCTGCCAATAAGCGCAGCCGCGGCGGCATCGTGTGATTCAAAGTCCGTTCGGTTACCTGCATCATAGGCACTGTTAGCGGCCCAGGCGTGCGTTAGTCCTTCGCCCACCTCGCGGGTATGGCCTTCTAACTCAAACTCGGCCGCTACGTCGATGGGAGTTTCACGCACTAGCTCTAATTCGAAAGTAGAAAGCGGTGTTTCTCTTTTACGATCGGTGATACCTAACTCGGTTGTTTGACGGTACAGGTGGCCGCCAATGGTGCCGCGGGCGATAGCCGCACCTGCTAAGTCGCACCACTGTCGTGCTTTCTGGACTCGGCGCGCCTCACGAGATTCTGCTACAGCGGTGTCATAGTCTGTATCGCGTGCAAGCGCATACAGGTATGGCATATCGCTTCTTTTGTAACGCTGTAGGTCTGCCTGTGCGGCATTTAGCGCTGCATTGGCCTCGTGTAGCCGGTGTAGGGCATTCAGTGTTTCTGCCTGAATGTCGGCTGCCGTTTCACCAATGGCTTCAGGCAATGGGCTATCGGGAGTGCAGCTATCGGCCCAGCGACTATGAGCGGATATTAATTGTCTAATATAAGGATCTTGCTCGTCGTTATTAAGGGCACGATCATCGCTCGTTGGGCCACTAAGTATCTCTACTGACACCTACATAGATTAATATAATAAGTCTAATCTGTCAACTGCTGCCTACTTCTTTACACGGGTGTGCTGCATTTACGGTAATTGATGCTCTAGCGGGGTATAATAGCCGGTATGGAGATGGATAAAAAAACTGGGCAGGGCAAACTGCTCTGGATTGATTTGGAGATGACTGGGCTTGATCCTGAACAGCATGTCATTACCGAGATTGCAGTAGAAGTTACTGATTGGGAGTTTACAACGCTGGCTACCTACGAGGCAGTGATTTTCCAGTCGGATGAGATGCTTGATAAATCTAGCGATTGGGTCAAGAATCAGGATGTAAAGAGCGGTTTGTTTGAACACGTACGTAGCAAGGGGAAACCCGAACAAGACGTAATTAAAGATGTCGTGGAACTGATCCATCGTGAATTCGGCGATGAGCCGGCAATTCTTGCGGGGAATAGTATCCATCAGGACCGGCGATTTATTCGGAAGTGGTGGCCAGAAGTGGAGCAGTTGCTGCACTACCGTATGTTGGACGTGAGCGGATGGAAAGTGGTGATGGCTGGCAAGTATGGTGTGGGCTTTGAGAAGCAAGAGCAACACCGGGCAGCAGTTGATATTCGGGAAAGTATTGCAGAGCTTGAATACTATCTGGCGTGGCTTAAAGACGGCATGCATAGCTAGCGCTACTGCGCTTCGTCTGACCCACCTTAATTCATATGTCCTGATCTGTTACAATACAGGCTAATGAACCACAAAACTGTTGAAGATTACATTCTAAACCTGCCAGGCGCTGTACTGGATTATCCGTTTGGAGAGGGTGTTGCGGTGTATAAAGTAAGCAACCCAGAGAAGCCTGCGACCGACGCCAAAATGTTTGCTCTAATCAGCGAAGATAAGCAGCCGATTAGCTTGAGCCTAAAGTGCGATCCACAGCTATCCGAGATCCTACGTGAAAAATACGTGACGGTGATGCCGGGTTACCATCTGAACAAAAAGCACTGGAATACGGTGATTTTGAGCGGTGAAATGCCTTGGGAGGAGGTGCAGGCGCTGATCCGACACTCATACCAACTAGTGAGTGGCCACGAGTAGCCTTAAGGATTATTGTTCCCGGGCAACGCTTTGGCTTGCTCGAGTAGCTTGTTGGCGCTAACATAGCAATTTTGTAGCAGCTGTTTGGCTAGCTTGCCCGAGGTTTGCTTAAAAGTAGTTTGCAACAAACCCTCGTAAGTCACGAGTTGTTGGGTAAGTGTTTGCGTGATGGCATTGTCGTAGTTATTTGCGTTAGTGGCATTGCTGAGGAATGCATCTGTTTGAGAATTTTGGTCGAGGGCCAGTTGCTTATTATTTAATTTTGTTCCATGAGCCGTCAGATAGGCCGTAACTTCCTGCTGGCTACTAATCGTACTAACGTTACTATTAGTTATAAAGTTAGTGGTGTCTTGGTTAGTGGTCTGACTCTTGGCGTTTGTGGTGAGGCGAATAATTTCTTGTTGGCGCTGTGCAATAGCAATCAGGCCTGGGGTACTGCTTTTGGGGCCGATGGCCGAAATGAGTACTGCAACTACAATCATGAGTACAACTAGCCCGCCAAGCAGTAGGGCTATGCGTGTAAGGAGGCTATTGCCGCTACCCAATGATTTTCTCTTGGGCGCATTAGGGTTCATTATGAACTCGTAGGGATTGTGACCGCTAGGAGCTACATTGTTCGTGGCGGGCGGGGGGACTACTTCGTAGTAGCCGCTAGGATGTTGTACTGTACCACTAAATGCGCTGCCGCTATGCCTGGCAGAAGGTATATTTGTGTTAATTTCGTACTCCGGCGGATGATACGGCGGTTGCGGAGGAGGTGTGCTAGGTTTTTGAGGCTGATTTGGTTGCATACTTATGCTTATCTTAGCGAATGTTGGTGGCTTTGTCATCCTGGGTTGGCGATGTTTTCGCTCTGCCAGGGTGTCTTGACAGGTGAGCTCTCGCTCGGGCTAGTGTTTGCTTGCCTTGCTGGACAAAGGGCATCGCCAGCCCCAAGAGTCTTTTGCACTATCTACCAAAAGTTTACTGGTTATGCTATGCGCTCGGAGGCGTACACTATAAGCTATATAGAGTATGGACGCCAAGGATGAGATTAAGCAGCGCCTCAGCATCGAGGATGTGATTGGTGAATACGTGCCACTAAAGCGCGCGGGCCGCAATTGGAAGGGTTTAAGCCCCTTTGCGCCGGAAAAGACGCCAAGTTTTGTGGTGAGCCCAGATAAGCAGATTTGGCACGATTTTAGCAGTGGCCGCGGCGGCGATGTCTTTAGCTTTGTTATGGAAGTGGAGGGCTTGGATTTTCGGGCGGCGCTCGAGCTGCTAGCTCGTCGCGCAGGGATTGACCTAGAGCAGTATCAGCAAAAAAACGGTCATGGCCCCAGCGGCAAGGGCAAGGAACGGCTTTATGAAGCCCTAGAGCTGGCGGCTAAGTTTTATCAGGCGCAGTTTGCTCAGAATAAAATAGCGCTGGAATATGTGCTGAAACAGCGGCAATTCAGCAAAAAGACAGCACTGGAATGGCGGCTGGGATATTCACCGAACACTGGCTCGGCACTGGTTAATTTCCTAAAGAACAGGGGTTTTACGGGTGAGGAGATTAAGCTGGCAGGTCTAAGCGGTCAGCGTGGCGGTGATATGTTCCGAGGACGATTGCAAATACCTTTGTGTGATCCTTCTGGCCGAGTAATTGGCTTTACAGCGCGACTGCTGGAAGATAATCCAAGTGCGCCCAAGTATATAAATACCCCGGCGACACCGCTCTATGATAAAAGCCGTCATGTCTATGGTTTGCATCTGGCTAAAGAATCAATCCGAAAGAGTAAATTTGTGGTATTGGCTGAGGGCAATCTGGATGTGATCCAAAGCCACCAAGCCGGTGTACGGCAAGTGGTAGCCACAGCTGGTACGGCGCTCACCGAACCACATCTGAAAGCACTCAGCCGCCTCACAGGCGACATCCGCCTGAGCTTTGATGCGGACAAAGCCGGGATTGCAGCTACAGAGCGCGCTATACCGGTAGCTGCCAAAGTAGGAGTGCAACTGAGCATTATTACGATCCCCAGCGGTAAAGATCCAGATGAGCTGATAAAACAAAGCGTCAAAACTTGGGAAGATATCATTACCAAACCACAGTATGCAGTGGATTGGCTGATTGACCGCCACATGGCCATGCTTGATCTGGGCAGCGCACAGGGCAAGCGTGAATTTAGCGATGTGGTTTTGCGCGTTGTGCGGCAGCTGCCAGATCCGGTAGAGCAGGATCATTACGTGGGGAGGCTCGCGGAGCTACTAAGTGTTAATAAACAGGCGCTAACTACTAAACTGGCAGGGGTTGAAGAAGAATCGGTGGCGCCACGCCGAAGAGTTTTACAAGTAGCGCCACAGCAGGTTAATAAATCTGTATTTGAAAAAGAGCGTACCGAAGAACATCTGTTGGCGTTAACACTCCTGCAACCAAAGCTGCGCAGCTACCTCTACGTTTTAAACGCTGATATGTTTACAAACACCGAGGCGCTCAAAGTATTCAAATTTCTGCAGGGTCACCCCGATTACGATGGTACAGATAAGACTGCGGTGCAGGAATTTGCAGACTATGCTAAAATATTGTCATTAGTCTACGAGACGCTCTATCAGGATTTAGAGAGCTCCGAACTAGCTTACGAAGCTAAACGGATACAAGCAAAGCTGATAGCACAATATGTACGAACAGAAAAACAGCGGCTGATCGCACAGTTGCAAGATGCTGAAACTGCCCAGGCAGAAGCACTTTTGCGGCGAGCGGCAGAACTCGATGAATTATTACGATCGTATTAAACAAATTAACGGAGGTTTTTAACCTATGGCTGCCAAGAAAAGTGACGCACCAAAAGATAAAAACGCATTAGAGCAGGCTAAGGCCGAGCTGCTTGAACAAGCTAAAAAGGCCGGCGCGATTGATGCAAAAGATATTGCGGCTAAGATTCCAGATGCACCAGAAAATGTTGAATTGCTGGATTCGCTTTATACCGAACTCACCGAAGCAGGCATTGAAGTAGCGGCTGCCGAGGAACCGGTTGCGGCCGAGCTGAGCGATGAGTGGCTGATCGACGAAGAAGAAGAGGGGACGATGGTTGAAGACCAGACCTATCTGGATGACATCGCTGACGACTCCGTTCGTTTATATTTACGTGAAATTGGTAAAATCCCACTTCTTAATGCCGAGGAAGAGTTAAGCCTAGCGCAGCGCGTAGTGGCGGGTGATAAGGATGCCAAAGACCAGATGGCTGAAGCTAACTTGCGCTTGGTAGTGTCTATCGCAAAGCGTTATGTGGGTCGCGGCTTGGATCTTTTGGACTTAATCGAAGAAGGTAATACTGGTTTGCTGCGGGCTGTTGAAAAGTTTGACCCCGACAAGGGCTTCAAATTCAGCACCTATGCCACGTGGTGGATTCGCCAGGCCATTACCCGCGCTATTGCCGACCAGGCCCGGACTATTCGTATTCCAGTTCATATGGTAGAGACCATCAACAAGTTGCTGCGTACGCAGCGCCGGCTGACACAGGAACTAAACCGCGAGCCAACCAATGCCGAGATCGCCAAAGAGATGGAGATTGATGAGACTAAGGTTGAACACATAATGAAGATTAAGCAGGATATTAGCTCGCTCGATGCTAACATTCGTGACGACGAAGAAGAGAGTGTGCTGGCCGACTTTATCGAAGATGAAGATACGATTACGCCGGAAGAATCGGCAACCAGCCAGCTTTTAAAAGAGCAGGTGAAAGATATGTTGGGGGCGCTTACCGAGCGTGAACAGAAGATCTTGAAACTACGTTTTGGCCTGGAAGATGGCAAACAGCATACGCTTGAAGAAGTGGGTCAGGAATTTAGCGTGACGCGTGAACGTATCAGGCAGATTGAGGCAAAAGCACTTGCCAAGCTTCGCAAACATAAAGACGCTCGCAAATTGCACGACTACATAAAATAGGCGGTATGAGAGAACCGGATAGGTTCTCTCATACCGCCGGCAAAATGGAATACATTTTGTCGGGCTGCTCTTTCCTGGAAGTTTAGAAATACACCCTGAAGTGAATTCAGGGTGTATTTGATTAGAAAACTTTGGGCCCAAAGTAGCCCTCGGTTTTATAGGGAAGATCTGGTAAAATAGTCTACGAAATGGCAGGTGAGAGCTCACTTCAGCAGGAGATACTGCAAGATTCGCGCTACAGCGATAGTTTAAAGGGCGTCACGCTGTATGGTGTAGCAGGCACAAACGGCAGTGGCAAAGACTCGCTGATGGAGCTGCTAATAGAAAAAGGCTTCCTGTGCTTTAACACTAGTAATGCGCTGAGGGAAATTTCTCAAGCGGTGTTTAATTCTATTGATCGTGGTGGTAATGACGCGCCGTTAGGGCGGGTGGGCAATGCCTTTCGTACGGCTTATCCTGGCGGAATGGTGGAGCTGGGTTTATTAAAGTGGTTAACTGGTGTGGACGTTTTGCCGAAGGAACTGCGGCCTCGAGGTCTGGTGATTGGGAGCATACGGGGAACAGGCGAAGCTCAGCGCCTTCGTGAGTTTGGTGGCAAGCTTATCGTTGTTGACGCTACGCCAGAAATCCGGTTTAAGCGCTTGCAGGGACGTGGCCGAGCAGACGACTTCATTACTTTTGAACAGTTTATAGAAAAAGAGGCCGGCGATATGGCAGTGGGTGAAACAGACCCAACCAAGTTTGGCATGGCGGCTGTCATGGATATGGCTGATATTCTTATTGAGAATAGTGGGGATGATATTGTTGCTTTTAAGGCGAGAGCCTCACGGCTATTAGAGATAGAATAGCAACGTAGCTGATAGGAGATATATGCCTACAATACACGAACAACTTCTAGAGCAAGAAGCTTTACCTCCGGTTTGCGAGGTATCATTAGGGGCGGCAGAGACATTGCTTGGTCCGCTGCAAGACGATCTACGTAATTCGAAGTCGGTCGTTCATGCGGTAGTGGCAGATAGGCTAGCACGTATGTCAGCTGAAGGTCAGTTTGGGATAGCGCCACTCTTTCTAACTGACCCTTCACGTAGTGGCGTAAGACTTCCTAGGCATGCTATGCAGTCTGGCGAAATGCCTGAGTCTTCTCAGGGTATGACACCCGAACAGGCGGTAGTGTTATGGGCTGCCCCCAAAGAAGCACTGCCAAAGCTAAGGGTACCAGAAGGTGAAGACGCTCGGGTTATGAATCTTGCTGATCGTATGCAGATGCGGGGCGGTGGTCCGATCGTATTTGAGCGCTCTGAAGTGGGTAACGTGCCGCTTACCCCGAATACGCTGGTACGTATAGATGGCGGTGCTAAAAATGCACCAAGAGAGCGGATACGTACGGCGATTGCATATGCACAAGAAAAAGGCTATGGACGGCCAATTATAGCAACTGTTAACCCTAGCCGGACATTAAAGCCTGACGAACGAGAAGCGATCACAGGGTTTGCCCCAACTGCAACGAATGAACACGAGTTATTCATTGATTCTGCAGTTGCCGAGGGGCTGTCTCTGGACGGAGATAGGTATGGGGTGCACCATTTGCCTGATGGCTCAACATATGCCACCCTAACGCATCAGGAAAGCGGTATCCGACTGATTTTGTTGGCTCCGCATAGGCTGCCTGATGCTAATGCAGTAATGAATAGCTACCAAACATTAGCTACGCATGGGGCTGATTTGCCCGGGCTGGAGGATTTTATATTTGAAGGTACAGACATGGTAGCGGTAACAGGCACTCATTATGGCGCTATGTCTGTTATGAACAATCTTTTGGCGGTACATGACCTACGAACTACGCTTGGGGCCTACTATGTTATTGGCGATAATCAAGCCAGCCGACCTGCGCAGGCTCATTTAATAGAGGTAGGTCTGGTACTTGATGCAGTAGATCGTAAGATTCCTAAATATCCTGCGTTACGCCGCGGTCTTTTCCCGTCAGCAGACTAGCCGGTAGATGTACTGTCTATAGGGCATAGGACTAGCTAACTTTTTGCAAATGGGCGCGGATTTTGGCTGTGTCGTGCTTTCTAATAAGCTCTTTGTGGCTAGTTACTTTAGTATGACGGTGGAACAAACGGGCTAGGGTGTATAAACCGGCTGCTGCAACGGCTGTAGCTATGTCCCAGCCAGTTAGGCTGTTGCTCCTAAAATACGGCTGAACTATAGGGTTGTAGATAATGTTGAGGATACAAAAGCTGGAAATAGCAAAAGCGGCCAGCAGCTTTTTATTACTCCATAAGTAGCTACTAAGTAAGGGCTGTCCCTGGCTACGTACTAGGAGCAAGTTCATAAACTGACAGAGTACTAGCGTGAGGTAGGCCAGGATACTGGCCTGCATGTAGGGCGCGGCAGATGTTGCTAGATGTAAAGCGCTAAGGTGATGTCGGGTAAAGAACAGCAGGTAGTTGGTATAAGTGAGTGCAGCAGCCAGCAAACCGTAGCCAATAAACTCGCTGGCGGAGGTGCGATTAATAATATGGTCATGTACATTACGTGGTTCCGCACGCATCAGCCGGCTGGCGGCTGGGTCCCAGCCAAGAGCGGTAATAGGGAAGATTTCAGCCACAATATCAATCGCCAGAATCTGCACGGCGGTTATGGCGGCAGGGATGCCCCAGATAGCGGTGGCGGCTAGGCTAAGGAGTACGGTGGCTAGCTCTCCTGCGTTATCTGTTAAAGCACAGCGAGCAGCGTTTTTAATGTTCTGAAAACTAAGCCGGCCTTGCTCGATGGCAGTTACTAATGTGGCAAAACTGTCGTCTAGCAGTACGATTTCGGCAGCTTGCATGGCAACATCGGTGCCCGTACGACCCATTGCAACGCCGATATCGGCACGTTTTAGGGCTGGAGCATCATTGATGCCGTCGCCAGTAACGGCTACAACGTGATTTGATGCTTTGGTAAGCTCGACAATCCGGAGCTTATCTTCAGGGCTGACTCTGCTAAATACCGCACCCCCGCGGAGCAACATATCCAGTACCTGGCTATCGGATAGACGGGGTAATTCATCGCCCATAACTACGGCGATTTTGTTTTGGTCAAAACCAGCTTTTACAGCAACAGCTTCGGCTGTTGCCGGATAGTCTCCGGTGATGATTGATACCTTAATGTGTGCGGCCGCCGCCGCGGCCATAGCCTTTGGTACCTCGTCGCGTAAGGGGTCTATCATACTGACCATGCCAAGAAATACCAAGTCTTGCTCAGCATCTTCCAGGTGCTGTTTAGCGGGATTAAAACTTCTTGGCAGTTCACGGTAAGCAAAAGCTAGATTGCGTTCGGCTGCTGCGGCATGTTTTTGGTTGTAGGCCGCAAAGAATTTTTTATCCGCGGCAGTAAATTTGCGCGTGTGGCCGTGATCCCATAAGTGGGCCGAGTGGGCCATAATGCTTTCTGGCGCACCTTTTACAAAAGCATACAAACGGCCATCTACCTCACGGACGCTGGTCATCCGTTTACGGGCAGAATCGAAGGCGTATTCTTTACGCTCTGGGAAGCGCTCGTTTAGCTGGACAGGCTCCAGGCCTGCTTTGCGTGCCAAAGTAATTAGCGCACCTTCAGTGGGGTCGCCTACTACATACCAATCAGCGTGCTCTTCGTCTGGTGGGCTAACCAGAGCGTTACTGGCGAGTGCGCCAGTTTCAAAAAACAGGTGCAAGTCTTTAAGCGCTTGGCCGCTAATGGGTTGGCCCTTTTTGTTGCAAACTGCACCATTCATTTCGTAGCCAGTGCCGGAGATGCTGTATTCATCACGACCGATAATCACGCGAGTTACGGTCATCTCATTTTTGGTAAGTGTACCGGTTTTATCGGTAGCGATGATGCTGGTGGCGCCCAATGTTTCGACGGCTGAGAGCTTTTTAACTAGTGCACGGGCCCTGGCCATACGACTGGCTGTCTGGGCTAAAGTAATGCTCACTTCTGCAACCAGACCTTCTGGAATCATAGCCGCTGCAATGCTGACGCCAAACAATACTGCTGTTTTAATACCGATGTTTGCTCGGAGCTCAATAATTGTTAAAAGTGCAGCTAGAATCAGTGTGCCCTGGGTAAGGCGAACTGCTAAATTGTTCATTTCATGCTGCAAAGGAGAGGTATCGGTGTGGGTTATGGCGCTTAAATTGGCAATACGTCCCAGTTCCGTATGCATGCCGGTGCTGGTTACTGCTGCGTAGCCGTTACCGAGTGCCACGGTGGTGCCCATATAGAGCATGTTGTGACGAGCACCGATAGTTACATCATCCTCCATGGCATGTTTAAACTTGCGGGTGGGTTGGCTCTCACCGGTGAGAGCAAAGTCATTGGTGGCCAGTTCGTCTTCTCTAAGTACGCGGGCATCGGCCGGAACGCTATCGCCGGCCTCTAGATAGATGACGTCACCCGGCACTAGTTCGCTACTGGTTACTTCGCGTAGTTTACCTGCTCTGAGTACTTTAGCGTGGGGTACAACCAGATGCTGGAGGCTGGCTAGTAAACTTTCGGCTTTATATTCCTGGAAAAAGCCTACCGCAGCGTTGATACAGGCGATTAACGCCAGAATACTGGCAGTTCGGTCATCTTGTAGATAGACGGAAAGGGCTGCGCTGGCAAGCAGTACGATGACCAACAGATTTTTAAACTGTCGAACAAAAACCCGCCAGGCTGGTGTGCGCTTCGGCTGTTCTAGTTGATTGGGACCAAAATGACGCAAACGTTCGGCGGCCTCCGCCCTAGGCAAGCCCTGGTCGCCGGTGCGTAACTCCGCCAATGTGTCGTCAACCGATAGCCGGTAAAACGGTAATTTATGCCCATCCATTTGCTGGTATTATACCGTGAAACCGATGTTTTTGCTTATGGTTGTTCTTGAGCGTTTGGTCGGGCAATTGAGGAGACTTTAGACGAAACGCAGCCAGACTTGGTGCTCTAGCCGTGACCGCGGAAACGGTCTTCCCACTTGCTCGGCCCAAACACTCGCTGCGCATGGCTGCGGTATACTAAAAGCATGTTGGGACGTATCTACGACAGAATGTTTCGGCCGCTTGCGGCGGTTTGTTTGGGGCTAGGAATGCTCTCGATTGCGCCCACTGCTGCAGCTTCACCGTTTGGCGAAGGGGTGTTTGGTGCTCAAGTACTGTTTGGTTCGGTGACGAGTTTAGCTATCTCACTTGGGAGTAATCCTTTGCTTAACTTAGCGCCCAGTGGCTCAAACTTTGTAGGCAGCGGCTCGCATACTATTACCGTTACCTCGAATGACGTCGTAGGGTACAGTTTGTATATTTACGGAGCAGGCAGTACGACCATGAGCGGCAGCGGTGCAACCATTCCTGCTAGTGGTAATGGCTCAGCCGCGCCACTTGCCGTAAACACTTGGGGCTACAACACAGATGGCTCAAGCAATTATCTGGGTCTAACCACTACGCCGACATTACTCAAAACGGCCATTGGCCCATATGAGTCGGGTGACAACACAACCGTTACATACGGCGTACTTACCGATATAACCAAGCCTGCTGGTAGCTACACGGCGTCTGTTACTTATACGGCCGTTGCTAAAACAGATTAGGGTGTTTAAGACTCTTAGCGCGGGGCTTGTGTACTTGCCGTCTGCGCAGCTGGCTCCCAATAATTAATAGTAGGGCAAGCAAAAATGCTAGCGACCATGGCGGAATAAATACTACCCAGCTTCTCTGTATAACAGTCTGGCCGTTGTCGGTTCGGTAGCCATATGCAGCGGTGTATACGCCGGGCAGAATAGGGGCGGTAATATTTCCCGATAAGCTACGTATGGTGCCTGGAACTAGCATATGTGCGGCGGAGGTTGTGGCTGGTGGTGCCGACCATCCATGTAGCGTGCCAGTTGTATAGGCAAAGAAATATATGTTGCCAGTATCTAGTATGTTTAGATGGTAAGTGAAGGGTGTACCAAAGCTGAACCGGCTAATGGAACTAGCGTGAAGTTCGCTAGTATGTGTCAGCGCACCATTAACAGTCAGATAGAGCAGGTCTGCGGCCTGTATGGTGCTATCAATGCCTTGGCTAGCTAAATTGGCACTTGCAAGCAGCGTGTAGTAATAGCCGCCGGGCGTGGTTTTAGCCGGCACATCTAGTTTGTATGTCACAGTTTGGGCGTGCTGTGGCTGTAGCGCAATATCAGGCGTCTCTATATGGAGCCAGTTGTTTTTGGGCTGTGTAAATTGGTAATTGTAGGTGTAATCGGTGAGTGAAAACTGCTGCACCGAGAGGTGGACATTCAGTGCCTGACTGGTTAGATTACTAACGGTTAGTGAACTTTGCGTAGTGACGCCAGCGTTAGCTTTCAGATATTGGCGCAAAGGCGTAATAGATAGGCCATGAATTTGCGGCACAGACGCAGCTGAAGCGATTGGTCCTATGGTAGTAATCAATAGGCAAGCAGTAAGGCTCAGAAGAATGAATCGTTGCTTCATGCGCACCAATCGTATCGCAATTATGTACGTTTGGTCAGAATGACCTGGATGTCACTGACCACATTTTTGTAGTGCTGGATGGCAAAAGTCTGGGCTTCTTGGCTGCGGTTTTGCCATTCTGGATTTAGGACGTAGCCATAGCTAAAGTCAAAGTCGCAAGTGACGGGATAATGGTCGAGTTTGTTATCAATACGCCACTGCTTGTTAAGGTACAAAAAACTGGCTTCAGAAATAGCCCGTTGGTGTGTTGGGTCTTGCCAGGCTCGCATACTGGAGTAGTAGGGGCAGACGATACGGGCAAAGCCCGCAGTAGCAATATTAGGATTGGCGGGGTCGAATTCAGCAGGTTTTAAAATACGATAGATTTCATCAAAGAACTGAAAAAATGGGTCATGGTAGCCGTCGCCGTGGGGGATATGCTCTACAAAATGTGAACATTCGATTTCATCTACCGAATTATCCTTGAACTGACTCCACGGAAATTGCAGCAGATCCTGCACGTAGTCGGCATCTTTGGTTTTAGCTATATCAACACCCTTGAAGCCTTCGGGCTTATTGTCGCCGCAGGCTAGAGATAGCTTGAGCGGTTTGACGGATTTGGGGGCGGCTTTTGCATTCATAAAGGGTTTCTCCTTACCACATTAATTGGTTGGCGGCGTCGTAGTGGCCGACTTTTACGTGGGAATCGCAGGCAAATTTGTATCCGAATTCTCGGGCGTGCTGAAAGAACCACAGGTCTTGAGTAAAAACCTGAGCACCACCGCCAGGCACTACCTCCTGTTTTGTTTTGAACCAATTACCATATTCAAAACGCTTATCCTTTAGCATTTCCAAACGGAACAGGGTAAAACCCATACCCAGACCATTGCACGGTGTGATGCTGTCCGGCTGGGGGATCTGTGGGATAAAATTGAGCGGCATGACCGCAGGGTCACCGTAGCACATCGGTTGGCCGCCTTCGCCCTTTGTCCAGTACAGGCCACCCACTGCGTCATATTCGTCAATTGATTCGTACAGTTTTATTAGGCCGTCGGCGGGCGGGGCATTGTCTTCCTCGAGGGTGAGTAAAAATTTGTACTGGCTCAGTTCTTCATTCTCCAGAATCATTTTTATCACTTGATTGTAGGCTTCACCTACTTCCATACCTTCTATGAACAGTGGTCCGAGTACCTTTTGATTCATAGGGCGGATCAGGCCTTGCCAGCTCTGGACGATGCGCGCAGGAATGAGTCCGCGAGTAGGGCAAACGATGATAGTAGAGAGGTCGCGGTAAGTTTTAGAGCGCTCTAAACGCGCTGCGTAGTCACTGGCGTTGTGAATGCCGGCATTGTCAGGTACCAAGATCTGTGGCTTTACCATAAGATGCTACCGATTATATCATGCTCTAAACCACGCTACCGTGGCAGTATTGGTGCCACGAGGGGGTGATAGGGTGACCGTGGCTGCCCAATAGTCGGTGGCACTGCTGGATCCAACATTACCATAGGCGCTCGGATTCTCCGTACCGCTGGTGCTAAGTAACTTTGTGGATATAGCGCAGTCATTTCCGTTAGCATTGTTTGTCACAACAGTGTATCCCGTTGGTGGAGTCCATCCTCCAGCATTTGAACCGGTCCAGTTATCGCCAATAGCAAGCGCCATAGCAGCACTGGAAACGGCTGTAACTGCTGGTGGATCAGGGTTTGCATTTGCTGCACTGGCGCTGGGTATTTGCGCTGAAGCATCAATTGGGTTAGTGGTATCGCAGCCGCTAAAGCCAATTATATAGAGTTCTCTATACGCTGTGCCGGTGTATGACCAAGTAAGATTTGGCGCGCTTGCGCCACGTACGATGTACCCTAAATAGTATTTAAATTGTGAACTGAAGCTTGTTCCGCTAAATATGGTGGTCCAGCCACTCGGCGGGGTATAGGTGACACTACCCTGGACTTCAAAAAGCGCCACTAATACGTCTCCCTGAACAGTACCTGTCGGTTCGGTGCCCGTGGGCTGTGTACTGGTAGCGATTGTGTGGGTTTCGTTTCGAAAGGTAATTGCAGGTGCCGGTGTATAGTCTATAGAAGCCCAGACTGTCGATACACGTATCAAACTTGTCCCAGCTGCTGAGACTATATAGCCAATTTGCATTGTATCTAGCGTTGCTTGTGTCCAGCTTGCCCCATCCGGATCGGTATAGGTGACCATTGGGTAGAGGCGTGGCGTTGAGTTGTCGTTCGTTTCCCAGCTCGTTGTGTTTGGAATGCGAGCGGCGGATTGCTGTTTTGTACCGCCTGACGTCTTCATGATCTCGAGCGTCAGGGCCGTAACTGCATCTGCCGAAGTAAGGTTACTAAAACGCCCGCCGACTAGAACGGTGTTTACTGTGTCTGATGCGCCTATCCCCGACGCAGTACATCTAAAGAGATCTTCGGCATTGAGCGTAACGGAGGCATTATAATCTGTTGTGTCATTGGGTGTAACTTCCTGGACGCGTGTAAAGTTATTTGCCGAGCCAGCTGTGCCACCAACCTGGGTTGAAAAGCCATTGGCATCACCGGCGGCATTAGGGCGTATGTGGATAATTTTTCCACTGCCAGGATAGCTATTTTGCTGAGTGCCCGTCGAATCGTTAATTGCTATATCATCCCACCACCACTCACCAACGGTCTGTGCCTCGGCGGCAAGGTTTCCGCCATAGGTACATGCGAAGCTTCCGCCTTGTGACTGTACTGAGCTGGTTGCAAAGACTACGCCATCTACGCAAGCTTCGATTGTCCTAGATCCTGTTGCGGCAGTAGAGTCCGTTTTTAATTCGATACGATACCATTGATTGGTGGTAAGTGCGGGGGAAGCGGATCCTATCTGAGCACCTGTATCACTCATAAGTAAGAGCGTTCTGCTGCTGGTGAGCATAATCGAACAGCGGATTGTTGTGTTGGCAAGCACGCTACCCGAGAAGTTCATGATGGTATTGTTGGCGGATGGGGCTGTCTGAATATTGAGGTATCCACGCGAATACAGGGGTCCATTAAGGAGTGAGCTTGAATACTTATAGAGTGCGCCGGTAACGGTGCCGCTTGTCATGGAGGAAACCCTAAGACCGTAGCTCCCTGTTCTGGCGGCAAGTGCGGCAACAGAGACGCCAGGTGAAAAGATCGTCGTCCACGAGTTAAGGCCACCCGAGGTTCCTAATGAGTTAAACTCAAATCCGTCTTGATATAGTCGTGCCATCTATTTTTCCTAGTATGTTGCGCCAGATATAGTGTTGTGAAGAGCAATTACAGTCGAGCCGTTTAAACTAAGACTTACATCGCCGTCACTACTTCCTTGTGCGACTACTGGCGTTGGTCCCATTTATTCTATCTTATCATTTTTTGACTAGCCATAAAGGAAGTCAGTAATTGGTTTCGGCACAGACGAAGTGCATAAGCTCAAGGGAATACAAGGAATGCGGTATTTGCAACTGTCGGTGTTTGTACCAAAACTGACAGACCAAAGATGTTAGCTGTGTCTGCCATGGCCGGACTTTGTCTAGAGCCACTGCATGATTGGTTAAAGATCATACCGTTATTGTGGATGTCTACATTGTATGTATACCCAGCTGTGCTGCCTTCTGCTGCTGCGCCACTGTTAAAAAAATAACCAAAGTATAGTTCTCCAGGCCCGACTGGCGTTAAAGCTGGGAGCGCACTGGTGCCTGAGTTATCTAGTGTACCTTGTTGATCGAGTGTCCAGCTAGTAGTTGGGGCATCGAATTCTTGTCCGGCAGCACGAATACTTGACGGGGTGCCGCTAAACGACAGGGTAGCGGTGGCAGAGCCGGTAGCAGTGACAGTCCCAAAGAATATAACTGCTTCGCGGCCCCCATTCACCACACCAGCAATAGTTGCGCTAACTCGGGTCCACGTGCAGCCGCCTCCCGATATACTAGTGCAAGGCGCGGAATTGTCGGTGAGAACTTCTAGTACTATTAGATCGCCAACCCTTTGCGGATTCAGACTGAGGCTACTGGTATCTGCCTGTATAATGTTGCCAACGGCGGTAAAGTTTGACCCTTCACGTAGTAATACTGCCAAACCAAAGGTGTTGGTTGAATCTCCCATAATTGGACTTTGTGCAGAGCCACTGCATGATGGATTAAAGACCATAGCGTTATTGTGGCTGTCGAGGGTGTACGTATAGCCTGAGGTGCTGCCAGCCACTGCTGCGTTGCTATCGAAAAAGTAGCCAAAATATAGCTCTCCAGATCCACCTGGTGTGAGCGAGGGTAGTGCATTAGTACCGGCACTGTCCAGTGTACCTTGTTGATCAAGCGTCCAGGTGCCAATTGATGAGCGGAATTCTTGCCCGGCTGCACGGATATTAGACGGCGTGCCATTAAATGATAAGGTGGCGCTTGCTGAGCCGGTAGCAGTGACAGTCCCTACAAAGATAGCTGCTTCGTCGCCCGTATTCACTGAACCAGAAGCTATAGAACCAACTGGCGTCCAAATGCAGCCGCCTCCTGATATGCTAGCGCAAAACGCTGAGTTATCGGTTATAACTTCGAGCAATATCAGGTCTCCGACGGCCTGCGGAGATAAGCTGAGAGTGCTAGTGCTTGTTTGAATGATGCTGCCAACGGTAGTAAATGCCATGTTAGTTTCTTTTCCTATATTGTGCGGCTTGAACCCGCAGTATCTTTACCTCGTTAGACTAGCTGTAGCTAGTGTTATACAGGGCATGATAGAAAGCGGCACGCTGTACGGCCGAAGCTGCGGTATTGTTGATAGAGCTGAACGGAATAGTTGTGGGCATGGTGTATGCCGAAGACTTCCACACACCCTGGACCGGCAGGAAACCATATCCAGAAGCGGTGTTACTGCCAATAGGCGCTAATACAGGCGCCTGAGCAGTGCTTTGTAGGTTGTTGCCCCACAGCGTGAAGCTTACGCCTAGACCTCCTGCGGAGGTTGTCGACATCACAGCTCCGACCCAATATTGCCCCGGTGTTGCATTAACGTTCATCGGCACTGTTAATTCGCGCACGCCGGTCACGCTACTGTAGTTGCCTGAGGCCGAACTGTTGCCCTGGAAAGTAAATGAGTTGTTAGCACTACCCGAGGAAGCGAGTAATAGGCTTTCACCGCTGGCGGCGTTTGTAGTATATATGCCCATCCACAAAGAAATACTCGCGGTGCCCGTGACATTGGCGGTTGATGTGCCTAGGGAGATTGACCCACCAATTTTGGCGGCAGTGCCCGAAACGTTCATGGGGATGATGACGTTTTGCATTGATAGAAGCCCTTGGTTGGTAGAAGAATAGGATTGTATAGATACGAACTGAACGGTTGGGTATTCCCAACGGGAAAGCGTACCTTGAGGTGCTGCGCTGATAGTTACACCGTTACTATTCGTAGAAAGACTAACGGCGCCGCTACCAACGATACTGGACGTTTGTGGCACCGAAAAGTTGAATGATTGTCCGGTTGTCGAAGCGATAGTGAGCGCACCACTTGCCACAAGATTAGCCGTACCACTAGTGTAAGTGGTTTGTGAGTTCGCTAGGGCAATCCCACCGCCATTACCAGCCGAAATCGTAATTGCATTACCATTTTGGCTCAGCGTAACATTATTGCCACCCGCCAAAGTCAGCGTACCACTACTAACTTGTGCCATGGCACCGGCAGTGTTGCCGCTAAGGGTCACGTTGTGAAGGTTTTGTGTTTGGATGCTTTGGTTAGCCGCCGATATAGTGACCGTACCTGATGAGCCGTTAAGACTTTGGCTCAGCGTAACATTATTGCCACCCGCCAAAACGTATTGAAAGGCGCTGCCGGATACAATACCAGTTGTACCGCTAGTGTTGCCGATATTGCTCATGCCGAAAGTGTTATTGCCGGCTACTGGCGCGCCGATGCTAATCGTTGAGCCGTTAACAGATATGCTGACCGCGCCTGTAGCTGATAGGCTGGACGTTTGTGGCACCGAAAAGTTGAATGATTGTCCGGTTGTCGAAGCGATAGTGAGCGCACCACTTGCCACAAGATTAGCCGTACCACTAGTGTAAGTGGTTTGTGAGTTCGCTAGGGCAATCCCACCGCCGCCGTTTGCCCCACTAATTGTAATGGCGTTACCGTTCTGACTAAGGGTAATGTTATTGCCGCCGGCCAGTGTAAGGGTACCGCTAGAGACCAGCGAACCAGCGCCGGCAGTGTTGCCGCCGATTGTAGCGTTCATGCGTCCGCCGTTTATGGGAGGAAGATATGCCATAGTGTGTAAAAATCTCTGTATGTAAGTATAACAAACCAACGGTGCTCATGGTGGTCGGAATTGACGTACGATGGGGTTTAGGGAAGACCTCTAAAGGATATACCAGGCTGAGCCGTTACTAACAAGCGTAACTGCTGTGTATTGCAAATCAAGTGTAAAGCTGGCTGCACCATCAATAGTATCGCTGCCAGAGCGGGTTATGGTAACCGTGTGAGCAGAGCCATCAATACGTTTTACATAGAACCGATAGCCGGACGTACCGCTGGCAAGTGGTAGGGTAATAGTGACATTAGCGCTAGTCGCATCGGCGAATACCACCGTATCGCTGGTAGTAATAGTGTAGTTGGTGGTTTGGGTGCCTGTAGTGAATGAACCATTAAGGCTACCCCAGGCAGGCAAGCCGCTGGCGGTCTTGAGGATCTGACCGCTGCTGCCAATGCCTAGCCGGACAAAATTCCCGCTGCTATCGCGGTAGTGTAGGTCGCCTGTCGCTCCGGAAGAATCATCATAAATGGCAACCTTCTTGCGTACCGTACCACTGGTAATCGTAAAATACAGCGAATCAGTGTTAAACTCCATCGCCCCAGCCGCGGCAGAGGTTAGCAAAGTACCCGAAGTAAACGTCAGCGGTGCTGCAGAGGCGGTGCCGGCGCGAATCGTGACATTTTGGTGGCCACCGTTTACCGCATTGTCGGTGCCGTCATCGTAATGCTCTTTTTTAAGGTACTGACGAATAATGTCACCCCAGGTGCCATCATCACTGTTTACTATGGGGAGTCGTTGCGGTGTCGGCATACGTGTGTATCAATTAACTCTATTTACCAAATTTGCGAGTACCAAATCCATCCGGGTCGCTATTACCAGGGCCTGCAATGTAGCGTGGTTGCTTGTTACCCGAAAGCAAAGACAACAAATTATTAAAACCAAACAGGGTTAACACCGCTGCGGCCAGATATTCTAAGAATTGTTTACGCGTTATTTCGGCATTCAGCTTTTCGCGTAAATTATCACGCATGTTTCTTTTCCTCTGTTTTTTTCGAGGTTTTTCTCTGCATTTATAGGCCCGAAGTGTTCTTCGGGCTCTTAACCAAGAGTGTTTAGTTTTCCACGACGACCCGCATAAGTAGAGGTCTACGTCCCACTATAGCACAAGCAGTATAGAAATGCCGCGAGCTAGTCTTGTTGAGATTTTTCGGTGCTCGTCTCGGCTTCGGCTGGCGGTTTTTTATTATGCGTTCGCCTCCAAACAGGGCGTACGATTGCTCGCACTAGCATAAATACAGCAAATAATAATAGTAGCGCTACGAGAATCACGCCAAGCAATATCTTCCATGGTATTACCCAAAAGCTAACCGAACCTTCTATCGGAGTGTCGCGACCGTTTTTGCTGTATACGGCTACTAGATGGGCTGTGTAGCGGCCGATACGTAGTTTACTTAGATCACCCCAGTTCCAGATAAGTTTTTGCTTGGTACTACCATCAGGGTTCCGAATGGTTTCATAAGAGGGGAAACCGTCATTCCAAGTAGCAGTGATGGTGCGCATCGTGCTCGGCAGAATATAGCCGTGGGTCTCGTTAACTGTCAGCGACGCCATTGGGTTTTGTGATGATTTGCCGCGGCCAACAAAAATGTTGCCGTAGGGTTGGGCGATGGTGTTACCGGCGTTATGAAACCGTACCGAAAAGGTGGTAGGCAGGTACTCATACACGTGTTTGCTGGCTGTAAAGCTCGCAATTTGCAGATTGGTAGTTGCGTCTGGCCGGTCGATGTTAACCAGCGTGAATACGGCCAGTGAGCCATTGATAACTCGGCCACTGCCGGTTGATTTTGGAGTATTTTGTCTGCTAATTACTAGTGCGAACGAATAGCTAAAGCCTGCGTCTTTGGGCACACTAAGCGTAACTTCTTCATTTTCCCATTGTCCTGGGGCTACGGTAAACTTAGGCTGTGAAAAACTAATCCACTGCGCAATATCAGGCGGGGTAGTGTCGAGTAGGGTAATTTTATTGCTATCATTACTAATCCTAAAGCTGCGCGGTGCTATTTTGAGCTGCTCTGTACCGCTGCTACCGTTGCGAATCTTGAGTTCGAGCTGGGTTTTGGTGCCAGGTTTTACCGTTGTGACCAATGGGGAGGGCGTAACTTGTAGGTTGAAATCGCTAGGTATGGCGTCGGCATGTGCATGGCCGCTCGCACCTGCCACTAATAGCGTAGTTAGTGCTGCAAAAGCTGCAAGGTATGATAACTTTCCTCGACTCATTAAACTGTAGTATAGCAAAACCGCGGCAGTTTAGGCCGCGGCATCGTTCCCCTAAGAGGGTGACTTCTTTAAAATAGTCCTGCGCCAACCACGGTAATGGTGTCAGTATAGTCGGATGCTGCAGGTGTTGAGGCTTTAATGGCGACATTGTTAGTCATAGTTAATACGGCCGTATCAGCTACACCGCCACTACTTGCAAGTAAACGCATGCTGGTATCTAAGCCACCACCCTTGTAGTTGACGCCTCCAGAAGCAAAGGCCGGGTCAACAGTAATAGCGCCACCACTCGCAATAGTACTGGTTACGCCCATGTTGTAGCCTTGAGTACCAGCACTTAGGGTGCTGACAGTTCCTGGGGTGGTAGAAGCAATGGTGGCTGAGGCGCTAGCAGAGCTTAAACCAGTGTTCGCATCCTTAGCCCAGACCATCCAGCCGTTGTGAGCATTGGTGTTCACTGTGGCGGTACGGGGTGTGGGGCTAGTAGAAACAGTTGCAGTGTTAAGTGTGCCTAATGCGTCAGTGTTGCCGCTGAGCGCAAAGGAAAATGCAGGTGGTACAGTGGCAGTTACCACAATCTGATCGTTAGTAATGCTGGCAGTAGCATATTGGGCCGTGTCGATGTCGGCAGGTGCACTAGTTTGTGTGGTGACACTTCCTAGGTTAGATGGATTAGCGCTTGAAGTAACCGTTACGGCAGCGCTGTTTGTCCAGTTAAAACAGTACAATGTACCTGCTGTTAAGTCTCCACTGGTAAACGTAACATCTTGGCTGCTGACGGTTGATGCAGTGGCAATGCTTGGCCAAGCAGTGCCGCCAGTCGGCCAGGATAGATTAGTAGTACTAACCGTAAAGGTTCCTGCGATGCCCAGCGTGTAACCAGTGGGGAAGGTAACCTTAACTTTTCCTTCGGTGGCAGTACTGGTAGGTTTGGCGCAAACCGTGCCGGTAGTGGCAGTGCTAACCTGCATGCGATCAAACCGCACAAAGACTGATCCTAATGCGGCAGCATGCGCCTGTTGGCTAAAGCCAAACATCGTTAACGAGCTGGCGGCAGTTACCGCAGCGACTGACAAATGCAGAAGTTTTTTATTTTTTGTAAAACGCATAATCAATATTTAACAGCTTTATGCTTATCCTTGCCCAAAGTGTACATGATTTACAACGCCTAAGCAATAAATATGCCACCCACTTGTGTATAACTTTGTTTGTGTATTGTAGCCGGCAGATTTCTTATTGTTTGCTTCTGGCTCGAACTGGTCTGTGCCGCGCGCCGTGTTGTGCACGTACACGCGCATAGGCTGGCGTGCCGGCCGCACGTAGCCAAAGCCACCCAAAACCGGCGAGTATCATCAGGTAAATGCCATAAAGCCCTATGACCTTCGGTCCGCCCCAAATAGGCTGCTTGGGTCTTGTGGAAAACAGGCCGGTAATAGGCGGGGCAATATATGGCGTTACGGCAGCGTAGTGGCGAGTAATAATCTGGCCGCTGGTGTCGCGCACCTGCACGGTAATATCATAGGGCTGCGTCAAGTGGTAGTGATGTCGATAGCTCTGCTGGCCTGGCAGGCCTAGCTGATGACTTTCAGTGGTGCCATCACCCCAGTCGATACTAAGTGTATATGGCGCAGTGCCGCCACTGACACTACCAAGCCAAACAGCGTCTTTTTGCGGCCCAAAAGTGATGAATGGAGTGTCAATCGTGAGAACCAACGGTGGAGAACTTGCTTGCGGTGTTGAAACCGAGGTGCTTTTCGTGTTGGTAACGGTTGGCGGTGATGGCGGGTTGTATGTTGTTGTCACTGCTGTGCTATCCGGACCTGTGTCGCCGGTAATGGTATACGGCCGAGCAATCAAAGTGTTTTTCCCGGCAATAAGTGTAATCGGTATATGGAAATTATTGCTGGAATCACAAGGGGTCGAGCCTACCTGGCTGCCGTTATCTAGCAGTACAATCACCACTTGCGGTGTTACCACCGGACATATGCCATCCACCGTTACATTCGCTTTGGTGGTAGTGGTGCCGTCTTTAGGGAAAGTGATAATTGGTGGCCCCGTAGGGGTGGGAGCTGCAATGCGTGCATAGACATAGAGTGAATCGGCTGTAGCTCGTGCCATAGCCGTAAAGCCAACCATACAGAGTCCGGCAAGACCAACGACAACTGCTAGCGCCCGATATGATGTGTGTCTGTGATGTAGCAGCCGTCCGGTATGGCTGTGATGTTGTAAGTGAAGCGTTTTGTGGAGTGTACGCACGGTTTTTATTTTAGCCCTAACGTTCTTAGTATAGCGCACTGGTTAAGACCGAAGGTTTACCTATAACCCAAGTTGCGAAGCTACCAGGCCGCTTCGTGACGGGCGGCATGTTTGGCCTCGAGCCAGATAATGCCACTGACTGAAATGGCGGTGATCAACATACCATATAAGCCCAGGAGCGTCTTTGGTGTAACCGCCGTTGTAGTATAGCTGGCGGGGTTGATCTTTGGGGCTGCCACCATGTAAGCCCCCACGGCAAACTGTTGACTGGTGGCGTGGCCGGCGCTATCGGCGACAGTTATTAGTGGGTTGTATGACGCTAGCGTAAAATAATTGTGCTCAAATGATTGTGGGCCGCCACTGTTCGTGACAGTTACTTGTTTGCCATCGCTCCAATCGATGCGGATGTGATAGGGTGGAGTGCCACCGCTGATAGTTCCAGCCCAAGTGCTGGTTTTGTCGGCACCCAAGTAGCTTAATGGTGCATTTGCCGTAACAATGACCGGTGAAGCTTTGGATACGGTGCTAGAAGGAGTAGTTATGCGTACTGGTCCGCTAGCTGGTCCACCTCGGCCAGCAATGGTGAAGGTTTTGGCAACAATTAGATGGCTGCCAAGGCTTAAGGTTGTTGGTACTGAAAAATCGTTATTACTATCGCAGGCTGCCGAACCAACACTGGTGTTGTCTACTAATACTTGAACGACAACCTGCGGTGTCACAATTGGGCAACTACCGACAATAAGCAGGCTATTATTTGTGAGATGCGCACCATCTACCGGCTGCGTAATAATTGCCGAAGTAGCAGGAATCGGCGGTGGTACGGTAGCTTGTACCGCTACCAGCGAATCAGCCGCCACCCTACCTGCAACTGTCACCGCGGTCATCGCTAGTCCAGTCAGCGCAAAAATAACCGCCAGCGCCCGATATGAGGTGTGCTTGTGATGCAACAGCTTTCCCGTATGTTGGTGGTGCTGTAATTTTAGATGATGATGTATGTTTTGGTGCAGGGTACGCATTTTTTATCTGCAATCTTTACTATTTACAGTATAGCGCAATCCGTAAGTGGTCTATACTT
>CAYZGW010000006.1:0-8051 GCA_964478195.1 uncultured Candidatus Saccharibacteria bacterium | reverse complement strand
TTAACCACCAAAGACGGTATCTCTACTGGCGGTGTGTATGGCTTTGCTACGATGGCGCTCGAAGTTATCAAACAGCTCAAGCCCGATTACGTGGCTGTAGCCTGGGACAAACCCAAAACCAACATTCGCCGTCGTCTAGCACTATATCCCGAATACAAAGCCGGCCGCAAACCCGCACCGCCCGATTTTTACGAGCAGATTCCGGTGCTGCACGAACTGCTGGCTGCATTTGGTTGGCCACTGTACGAGCTAGATGATTACGAAGCCGACGATATTATGGGTTCTTTGGCTGTCCAGGCCCGCGCCCAAGGCATTGAGACCATGCTGATTACCTCTGATCTAGACATGCTGCAGCTTGTTAATGGCAGCGTACATGTCTATGCCCTCAAAACGGGTTTTTCCAATATAGAACTCTATAGCCCCAAAACCTTTGAGGCCAAATATGGCATTGATGTTAAACAATTCGTTGATTATAAGTCCCTGGTAGGTGACTCGTCCGATAACATTCCGGGTGTTGCCGGTGTTGGTCCGGTGGCGGCTCGTAAGCTATTAAATGAATACAAGACGCTCGATGGCATTTATGAAAATATTGATCTTATTTCCGGTAAGACACATAACCAATTGGTTGAGCACAAAGCTATGGCGTACTTGAGCCATCAACTGGCTGAAATATGGACCGATGCGCCTCTGAAGCTTGACTTGCAAGAGGTGGATGGCAGCAGGGTGCAGCCTGAAAAGCTTTTGCACCTGCTTGAAAAGCTGGAGTTTAAGAGTTTGGCCCGGCAACTGCCAGAGATTATGCAAGTGGCCGTAGAGCAGCACCAAACGACTACCGGAGGTCATACCTTAAAACCTGGTGCCAATACCATTATCGATACTAACGAGAAACTAGCTGAGATAAAACTCCCCAAATCCAAGCACCTCTATATTCACACGCGGACAGCAGGCAAGCACGGCCGAGATCCACAGGTGCTCATCTTGAGCACTGACGGCCGTGAAACCTACACCCTTGACCTCCGTAAAATTGATACCGATGCGATTGCACAGAACTTTACCGACGGTAGCCCGCTAGTGGGTTACGATATAAAATCGTCCCTACAGTTGCTGCTCGAGCTCGGCGTAGAACTGCCAGCGATAGGACACGATGTATTGATCGGTTCGTTCCTGGTTAATAGTCTGCGCCGTGAGCAGTCTTTAACAGAGCTTGCGCATGCGGATCTGGGCTACGACGGCTCACCGTTTGAAGATCTGGATGCCGACGAGCTCATTAGTCGTGCCCCTGAAATCATTGCCGTAGTACAGGCGTTGCACAAACAGCAAGCCAAACAACTAGAGGAGATGCCAGGCTTGCCGGAGCTTGCTAAGACTGTGGAGTGGCCAGTAATTCCGGTATTGGCGCGCATGGAATGGCAAGGGATTCAGCTAGATGTTGAATACTTAAAGAAGTTCGCCTTAGAGCTAAAAGACAGCATTTCCGACCTTGAGCAAGAAATTTACGGCCATGCAGGCAAAGAGTTTAATATCGGTAGTCCGGCACAACTTGCTGACATTTTGTTCGAAACGCTACAGCTACCTACTGCCGGCATCAAGAAGGGTAAAACTGGGTATAGTACGGCCGCCGATATGCTTGATAAGCTGCGTCCACTGCATCCAATCATCGACCTCATTACGCAGTACCGCGAGGTAACCAAGCTCAAAAACACCTACGTCGATACCTTACCCGAACAAACCGACGGCCACCATCGAGTACACACTACCTATGCGCTGACGGTAGCGCAAACCGGCCGCCTTAGCAGCAACGATCCCAACTTACAGAACATACCGGTACGCACCGAACTTGGTAAGCGCATTCGCACCGCTTTTGTGGCCGGCAAGGGCAAGCGCCTGGTGAGCGCTGATTACAGCCAGTTCGAGCTCCGCCTGGCTGCTGCTATGAGTGGTGACGACGATATGGTGGCGCAATTTAACAGGGGCGCTGATATTCATGTTACTACCGCTGCGCAAATTTACGGCCGCGAACTTGAAGACGTCACTAAACAGCAGCGCAGCGCCGCTAAAACCGTGAACTTTGGCGTGCTGTACGGCATGAGCCCGCACGGCCTGAGTGCCGCTACTGGTATGACATTCGAGCAGAGCAAGCATTTTATCGATGAATACTTCAAGCTACGCAAACCCCTAATCGGTTACTTAACAGGCCTAAAAGATCAGGCACGCGACCAAGGCTATGTCGAAACGCTGTTTGGTCGCCGCCGCCCCATGCCCGACATCAAATCAAGTAACTTTATGGTGCGCAGCGCCGCTGAGCGGGCTGCCATGAACATGCCTATCCAGGGTACTGAAGCAGACCTGATGAAGCTTGCTATGGTGGCAGTGGACAAAGAGCTTGAAAAGATCGAGGGTGCCAAACAGCTGCTACAAATCCATGACTCCATTGTGGTAGAGTGCAACCAAGCCGATTCTGGGGCAGTGGCTGCCATGCTTAAGGAAACTATGGAAACCATCTACCCCAAGTTAGCCGTAAAGCTGCTAGTGGATACTTCTATTGGTCAAAACTGGGGTGAACTGTAGCATCTTGCAGATCGGTGAAGGAAATATTGCCATAAGCCGTTATTTATGCTAAAATAACACCGAAACTTATGGACATTCGGACTGGAATTCGTAATGTGTTGGCAGCGTTAGTGGGCGCAGGTCTTATTGTGCTGCTTATTGTGCTGCTTTTTAAGGCTATCTTTGGACACACCGCAGCACCGCAGAAACAGGTAGACCTCAGCAAATATGCAGATACAAATGCTGTAGCTACGCTCCTTATGGACGGCCCAACCAACCTAGACCAGAGCCACTATCAGGTAAAGATCACGGTTGATGCTATGCATAGTGAAATTGACATACTCCAGGGGTATCAGGGTAATGTCATTAAAACGCAGTCATACCCTAGTAATACGGTGGCATATGGTGCATTTTTGCAATCTCTCAAACTGCTTGGTTTTGCACATGGTAGGACGACACATATAGATAACCGCGGCTATTGTCCTAACGGCACACGCTACACTTATAGTTTTAGCGGTGATCAGGCAAATCAGTTTAGTTTTTGGTCAACTAGCTGTGGTGGGCAGGGGACCTTCCAAGGTAGTCCCGCTGGCGTACGTCAGCTATTCGAAGCCCAGATACCGCCAGGCGATTTGGCTGAATCTACAGCTAGCACTAACGTGAGTCTATAAGCGTACCCCCTGGTACAATAGTGCCATGATAAGGCCTTCGGTGCGAGCAATTATTTTTGATCTATATGGTGTGTTGGTTCTTAATGGCTGGCCGGCGTTTAAGGCTCGACATTTTACCGAACGCGAACACTTGTGGCATGAGCTGCACCTGCTGGGGCGCAAGGTGGATGCCGGGCTTGCCGATTACGCAGAAATGGTTCGGTTCGCGGCCGAGCAAACAGGCGAAAGCGAAGTGGCTGTGCGTCACGAATTGGAACACAGCGTGGTAGATGGTGAGCTACTTGAATATATTCGTATCAAGTTAAAACCCACCTACAAGCTTGGTATTCTTAGCAACGCTGGCACCAATATCACTGAGCGTTTATTTACTGCCGAGCAAGCAGAATTATTTGACGCTCAAGTGCTATCGCATGGGGTGGGTCTTACTAAGCCGCAACCGGAAATGTACCAGCTGATTGCCAACCGGCTTGATTGCGATCCGGACGAGTGTTTATTTGTAGATGACCACGAACGTCATGTCACTGGCGCCGAGAGTGCTGGTATGCGTACATTACTCTATACCGACTTTGAGCAATTCCAGGCCGCATTGCCCAAACTACTTGCTTAGCCGATCCGCAGCATAAGACGCTTGTCGGTTCGTGCAGCTTCTTGTAGTTTTGGCAGATTGAGTCGCAGACTGCCAATCAGAGCACTGCTGCGTGCCGTCACGATAATCGCGTGCTGCTGTACGGTTACGCGTACCTCAGCGTCGTTATAGTAGCGACGTACGTATTCTTTAATAGCACCCACCTCTGGTGGTTCGTCAAAATCTTTGCGCCGCAGTATATCGCCAAGTCCGTCCATAGGTTTCTAGTATACAATATCTGTATGCCAGAACTACCAGAGGTGGAAACAGTGAGGATTGGGCTTGATAGGCTATTGCCTGGTCGGGTAGTGAGTGCCGTCTCTCACGATACTGGTAAATCGTTCCCCAACACCAAAGCCGATGTGCATAGTTTTTTGATTGGTGCCTCAGTGGGGTCCGTAAAACGCCGCGCCAAGGTGTTATTAATTGAGCTTTCTAGTAACTATTCACTGGTTATCCACCTAAAGATGACCGGACAGTTAGTATTTGTGTCAACCGAAACACGGTTTGGGGCAGGGCACCCTAACGATTCGCTCGTCGGCACCCTACCGGATAAATCAACCCGCGTTGAGCTTACGTTCGGGGATGGTAGTAAGTTGTTCTTTAACGATCAGCGCAAGTTCGGCTGGATGCGGCTAATACCCACGACAGAAGTCCCAGACATTGATTTTATGCGCAAGGTTGGCCCCGAACCGCTTGATGCTAGTTTTACTGCCGAGCAATTTGTGGAATGTTTGCAGCGCCGCAAGAATACGTCCATAAAAGCTGCATTGCTTGATCAGACAGTAATCGCCGGGGTAGGCAATATTTACGCCGATGAATCGCTCTGGGGTGCCAAAATCCATCCAGCCACCCGTGTTGCCGATACATCCGTAGCAAAGCTCCGAACCCTATTTACTGAGTTGCGCTATGTGCTTGATCTGGCAATCCAAAAGGGTGGTTCGTCTAACCATACCTACGTGAATGCCGAAGGTAAAAAGGGCAGTTACATGAACTTTGCCCGCGTATTTCGGCGTGAAGGTCAAGCTTGCCCACGTTGCGGTGCCACCATTGTAAAACTGCGTGTTGCTGGTCGCGGTACACACATTTGTCCCCAGGAGCAAGTGTTGGAATGATAACGACGCTCACAGGAGAGAATGATGTACTGCGGATGCAAGCTTTGCGTGCGCTTGTTAGCGCATTTGTAGCCGAATATAGTGATATGACACTGGAGCGTCTGGATGGCGAAGAAGCAGGCTATGACCGTATGCACGAGGCGGCGCAGAGCCTGCCGTTTTTAGCGCCACGAAAGCTGGTAGTGCTACGTAGCCCAGGAGTAAACAAAGAATTTGCTGAAAAGTTCGAGCAGTTTACCCAAGACATCGCCGAAACCAATGATGTAGTGATTGTGGAGCCCAAACTGGATAAACGCCTAGGTTATTACAAACAGCTTAAGAAGCTGACTGAATTCCGTGAATTTCTCGTTTTGGACGCTAACGGCTTGGCCAAATATGTATCGGATTATGTAAAAGGGGAAGGGGGTAGCATAAGTCTTGCTGACGCTCGGCTGCTCATCGACCGCGTGGGCACCAATCAGCTCATCAATCAGCACGAGGCCGACAAGCTCCTGGCTCATAGTCCCAAAATAACGCGGGCTGCCATCGAACAGCTCACCGAACGAACGCCGCAAAGTAGTATCTTTGAACTCCTTGATGCCGCTTTTGCTGGCAATGCCAAACGTGCAACAGACCTATATGGCGAACAACGTGCTATGCAAGTGGAGCCGCAACAAATATTGGCAATGCTGATCTGGCAGCTGCATATTTTGGCTATTATAAAAACAGCTGCCGAGCGTAGCGCTGATACCATTGCTAGAGAAGCTAAGATCAGCCCCTTCACGGTGCGCAAAACCCAAAACCTAGCACAGCGTATTAGCCTAGCACAGCTCAAACAACGCATCCAAGAGCTACGTGAATTTGATGTTCGGTTAAAGAGTGAAGGTCTAAATGCTGATGAGGTTGTGCAATATTATTTACTCAACCTTGCGTTATAAGCACCTTTGCAAAATCTAATCGGTAACTTTTACGGTACCTGCCATGCTGGGGTGAATAGCACAGTGGTAGGTAAAGGTGCCAATCTGGTTGTAGGTAAAGCTATAGCTTTTGCCGTTTTCTAGATTACCGCTATTCGGCCCAGTTGACCCGTCACTTTCGGTAACGGTATGTGCTGCAGAGTCCTGGTTAGTCCAGGTTACCGTGGTTCCTTTTTTAACCGTGATGTCGCTAGGGCTAAAGGCGAAGTCCTGAATCGTCACCTTATCGGTTGCGGTAGGGGATGAGCTGGAATTGTCAGAGCTCGATTTCGACTTCATATTCATATTGTTCGCTGACGTGTCTTTTTTGTTGGTATGATGCGAGGCTATCAGAGCAGCCCCACCCCCCGTAAGCACCACCAGTACAATTATTACGATACCAATATTCTTGTTCATATGTCCTCCAGCTCTCAATGCTACAAGGTCAGTGTACAACTAAGTTGCTTTATAAAAAAGCTGCTCCCTCGTTACGAGGGAGCAGCTTAGTTCGCTTAACAAAAACTATTTCTTGGTGGTTTTCTTAGCGGCGGGCTTCTTAGCCGGAGCTTTTTTGGCTACAGGCTTTTTAGCTGGTGTCGCTTTCTTTGGAGTGGCTTTAGCCTTTGGTGCAGTCTTTTTGGCTACGCCTGCAGCAGTTTTAGCGGCTTTGGCAGCTTGAGATTTCTTGCGGGCAACCTTGTTCTTGTGGAGGACACCCTTTTTAGCTGCCTTGTCGAGCTCGCTCTGAACTTTGTCGAGTGCTTTAACAGCTTCTTTTTTATCGGTGGCAGTTAGTGCACGGCCAAAAGCCTTAACGGCGCCTTTCAGCGAGCGCTTGGTTTTGCTATTGCGCACTGCTGCCTTGTTAGCAACTTTGACGCGCTTTTTTGCTGATTTGATGATTGGCATAGGTGTATGCGTATCCTTTTTAGGTTTATCAAGGGTAACTATACCGGTTTCGTCCTCTGTTGTCAAAGTGTACACAGCTGGACTGTTCGCAGTTTTGATCCTCTAGGGCGCTTTACAGGTGAGCCTTACGGCTCAGCCTGTGGCGCTAGCCTACCCTGACGGATCAAAAACTGCGAACAGTCCAAAAACCACATACGCTATAAAACTTTACGCGGGGAAGGGCTATATGCTAAGATGCGAACAAACCATAAGCGGGTCATCCTAGACGTAAATAAAAAGTATGGACGAGCAAAAGCAAAAACTTATCGAGCGCATCAAGCAGGCGCAAAACATTCTGGTAACGGTTAGTACTAACCCGACCGTCGACCAACTTTCGGCAGCCATCGGTCTAACGCTGGCTCTTAATAAGCTCGACAAGCATGGTACCGCTGTGTTTAGCGGTCAAATTCCAAGCACAATCGAATTTTTAAAGCCCGAAGAAACGCTCGAAAAAAACACTGACAGCCTCCGCGATTTCATCATTGCGCTCGACAAGTCCAAGGCCGACAAACTACGCTACAAAGTTGAAGACCAGGTGGTGCGTATCTTCATCACCCCCTACAAGACATCACTTTCTGAGCACGATCTGGAATTTAGCCAAGGTGATTTTAACGTCGATGTAGTGGTGGCACTTGGTGTAACCGAACAGCAAGATCTGGATGCTGCAATTACTGCTCATGGCCGCATTTTACACGACGCAACCGTAGCTAGCGTGAGCACTACCGGGCAGGGAAGCCTGGGTACTATTAATTGGGTTGATCCAAAGGCCAGTAGTCTCAGCGAAATGATGACGACGCTAGTCGATGGGCTAGATAAGAAGATCCTCGATAATCAGATTGCCACCGCACTACTAACCGGTATTGTTGCTAATACCGAACGATTTAGTAACGAAAAAACGACACCCAAAACGATGAGCGCTAGTTCGGCATTAATGGCTGCCGGCGCTAATCAGCAACTGATCGCTACCGAGCTAGAGACGCCGCCAGTACTCCCCGAGCCGCCTACCGACCAGCGGGTAGTACCCACAGCAGATATCGGACAAAAACCGCACAAACGAGACCCCGGCACGCTCGAGATTGACCATGATGCGGAGCTGCCAGCTGTGGCTGACACAGAGCCTGAACCGACGCCAGCACTACCTCCAGAACCCCACATCCATGTTGATGAGGACGGCCACCTCCTAACTGAACCCGAAGCGCCCTTACCGCAG